>JBLIRM010000060.1:0-15885 GCA_049472295.1 bacterium
TATCACCCGGCCCGAAAGCACCGTTCTGTTCGTGGGATATCAGGCAAAGTCAACACTGGGAAGGACCATCCTTGACGGCACAGATCAGGTACGCATCCTGGGTCAGGAATATATGGTCCGGGCGCAGATCCAAAAGATCGAAGGGTTTTCCGCCCATGCGGACCGTGACGAGCTTTTCGGATGGCTTTCGGCCTTGAAGAGCCCCCCCAGGCATGTCTTTGTTACACATGGAGAGCCTGAGGCAGCGAATGAATTCGCCAATTGGGTAAGGGGAAAAAAGGGATGGGCAGTTTCGGTCGCCTCTTATCTGGATGAGGTGACACTGGACTGATCATTACCTGTCTTCGGTCTCAGACTTTTTCGAAAATAAACCTTGGGTATTCAACTCCTTTCTTCCGATAAATTCCCAAAGCCTTCTACCGAACATGCAAAGCATAAGCTTTATAAATGAGTAAATCCTATTCAATAGTCACATCTCTGCAAACCGACATTTGGATCTGAATATATTGGAGCTAAATATAATCATAGGGGAGCCAAAAAATTTTTAATAAGGGTCGATATATTTTTAACATAAACTGACCTGCTTGACATTTTATTATGTCGGTCTATAATTAAACTATATAAGTCAGAACATAGTTTTATTATTATATTTTAAATATTTCTTATTTTTATTTTTCAAATCAATATTTTCAAAATGCATATATATATTATTTAAATATAACACTGTTTGTTTTATATTAGAAAAGATAATTGTATTGGTAAAAGACATTGAAAGGTTCTGAACGATCATTCATAGAAGGTGCAAAACCAATCCCTCCCTGTCAGGCAGCCTGTCCCATTCATCAAGATGTGCGCGGATACATTGCTGCCATTGTAAAGGGAGAATTTGATGAGGCTGTTGAGATCATAAAAGAAACCAATCCTCTCCCTTTCATATGTGCCACCATATGTGCCCACCATTGTGAAAACGAGTGCCGTCGAAGAAATGCGGATGAGGCTTTATCTATCCGTTCTTTGAAACGGGCAGCCATGGATTTCGGAGACATAAAAGCGGAAAGGACTTCTATTACATCCGAGGGAGAGATGGTGGCTATTATTGGCTCGGGTCCAAGCGGCCTGACTGCTGCACACGATTTAGCACAGTTAGGCTACAGGGTGAACGTTATAGAAAAGGAGTCCATCTTGGGTGGCGCATTGGTCAATTATATTCCTTTATACCGCCTTCCAAGAGATCTGATAGAAAGAGATATCGATACAATAAAGGACCTTGGTGTTAAATTCGAGACGAATTTGGCCCTGGGAAGGGATATGAAAATCGCTGACCTTAGATCCAAGGGATATCGGGCCATATTGATCTCCACGGGTTTGCCTATCAGCCGTGGCCTGTTGCTTCCCGGTTTTGACATGAAAAATGTCTGGTTGGCCTTACCCTTTTTACAGGATGTCAATCTGAATGCAAAACATATTGATCATGGAAAGAGGGTTATTGTTATTGGAGGAGGCAATGTGGCAATAGATGTGGCCCGATCCGCTTTGCGCGCAGGGGCGGCGAAAGTAAAGCTGGTATGTCTCGAATCCAGAAAAGAGATGCCTGCCTTTCCATGGGAGATACAAGAGGCGGAAGAGGAAGGTGTTGAGATAAACTGTTCGTGGGGTCCAAAATGTGTTCTGAGCGAAGAAGGCATGGTATGTGCCCTGGAAACCATTGGCGTTGCATCCGTCTTTGACGAACATGGCCGATTCAGCCCCACCTTTTGCGAAGAAAAGTCATCTGTTATCGAAGGTGATATTGTCATTATTGCTATTGGCCAGGCAACCGACCTTTCATTCCTCAAGGGTAACGAGATAGAGTTCTCGGAGAGGGGGGGGATTGCCTTCGATCCCATCACACTTGCTACTTCAGCCGATGGGATATTTACCTGCGGTGAGTTGATAAACGGGCCCGGGACAGCAGTGGAAGCCATGGCCAGTGGTCGCCGGGCAGCCCTGTCCATTCATCATTACCTGCAGGGTATTCCATTTACAAATTTGGAGGAATCCCGATCTTTGGTGCAACTGGATGAAGAAGTCATTTCATTGATAAAAAGGCAGGTGCGTCAACCAGCGCCTTTGTTAGGAGTGGATAAGAGGATAAAAAATTTTGATTACATCGAACTCGGCTATACGGAAAAGATGTCAGTGTGTGAGGCAGGACGTTGCCTCAGTTGCGGTGCAGGCGCCAGGCGGGTGGAAGAAAAATGTATCGATTGTCTTACCTGTGTTCGCATCTGTCCCTACCACGTGCCTATAGTTACTCCTGCTCCTGAAAATTCCGTAGAAATCAGGGAGGATCAATGCCAGTCGTGCGGGATTTGTGTAGTGGAGTGTCCCGCTCGGGCTATAGATTTTAATTCCCCCTGCTTCGAGGACATGGATAGAGAGCTTGAGAAATCCCTTGCTCAGACGGATGCACCAGATGCGCATCCAGACGTTTTACTCCTTTATTGTTATTATAATACCGATGCGATACTGGGCCTGACCCCGCTTTTGAAAAAGAGATTAGAATCTAAGGTGGCCCTGTTAAAGGCGCCCTGTGTGGCAAAATTGGGGGTATCTTTTTTCCTGAAGGCCTTTGAGATGGGTGCCAATGGCGTCTTGATACTTGACTGCAATGATAATGATTGTATATATTCCAGGGCCGCTTTGTGGTTGGAAAGACGTCTGGAGATCATGAGGGAAGTATTAAAACAATTGAAACCCGATCGGGAACTGTTAAAGATGATTCGTATGTCAGGTGCTCGATTTCGAGACCTTGAAAGGGAAGTGGACGCATTTGCCCAAGAGATAAAGCCATAAGAGGTGATGCCATGATTAAAGGAGAACAGAAGACAATAGATGAAATAGAAGAGATGATTTCCAATTATCACAAGGTGCTAGTTTTGGGCTGTGGCACATGTGTCACTATTTGCTTTGTAGGGGGTGAGAAAGAAGTGGCCAATCTTGCCTCTACCCTGCGCCTGAGGCAGCGTAATAAGCAAGGAGATAAAGTCATTGAGGAAATGACGATTAAGCGCCAGTGTGAGAAGGAATTTTTGACACAGGTTGCTGACAAAATCAAAGAGGCAGATACCGTCCTTTCCCTTGCATGTTCCATCGGAGCTCAGGCTGTAGCAGAGAATTTTCCAGCAGTACCTGTATTCCCCGGTGTAAATACGACCTTCCTGGGACTCATTGAAGAGCCGGGGAGGTGGAATGAGGTATGCCTTGCATGTGGAGATTGCATAATTCATCTCACCGGGGGTATCTGTCCTATAACCCGCTGTGCCAAAAGCCTGTTCAATGGTCCATGTGGTGGCTCAGTAGAAGGAAAATGTGAAATATCTCCTGATATCCCTTGTGCATGGCAGCAAATCTATGATCGGCTTTCTTCCCAAAAAAGGCTTCATCTCCTGGACGTATTCAATCCGCCTCGTGATTGGCGATCATTTGCTGCATCTGGTCCACGACGAATAATTCGCAAGGAATTGCAGGTCCCTAGGGAGGATGAAGCCATTTAATCCAGAGGATGATCCTCATGCTATTTGTCAGTCACAGAGTACTTTATAAGATCGCCAAAGAGATAAATTCCAGCCTGGATACAAGTAAGGTGCTTAATGCTATTGTGCAGACCATCACAGAGGCCATGGAGGCAAAGGGTTCCGCCTTGTTGCTTCTGTCTCCCGATGGTAGGGAACTTATCCATACTGTGGACTATGGCCTTAGTGACTGGTATATCAAGAAGGGGCCGGTTCAAGTCGATTCCTTCATTGCCGAGATTTTAAAGGGGAAGCCGGAATGGATTCCCAATGTGGCTGCCGATCCCAGGACTCAATACCCGGAAGAAGCCAAAAAAGAAGGCATTGCATCTGTGCTCTCATTACCTTTTAGGTTCAAGGATGAGGTTATCGGTGTGTTAAGGATTTATCTTTCGAGACCGAGATCATTCTCTGAAGAGGCCATCGAATTTTTGGATGCTGCTGCTAACCTCGGTGCCATAGCCCTTGTGAAAGCACATCTTTATGAGTCACAAGTTAGGGATTTGGAGAATACGACTGCACAGATGAAAGCACTGGCAGAGGAAAAGGCCCGCTTTATGCATTTTTTTGGTATCGCTGCACATGATCTCAAGGCCCCTTTAGAAGCCATTCAGAGCTACCTTTGGGTCATTCTGGGAGGTTATGCAGGTGAACTCAATCCAAAGCACCGCACTATGATAGAACGAAGCAGTATACGTTTGGATAATTTATTGTCCCTGATCAGTGACCTGCTGGATGTTACACGCGTCGGGGTTGGTCGGATCTTTGACGAACTTGAGGATGTCCCTCTGAATAAGGTCTTGGAAACCTGCTTGGAGATGGCCCAAGATCTGGCAAGGTCCAAGGATATTCAGATAATCGTTGATACACCTAAAAGACTACCTGTCATGCATAGCTCCTCCCTACGACTTCAACAAATATTGTCCAATCTTTTGACCAATGCCATAAAATATAGTGATAATGGGACCAAGGTGACTTTGCGAATCAAGGTAAAGAAAACACAGATAAATGTGGAGGTCATTGACGAGGGTATCGGCATCCCTGAAAAAGACCTACCATACCTATTTGAGGAGTTCTTTCGGGCAAAAAATGTGGGGGAAAGAGAAGGGACCGGTCTGGGTCTGTATATAGTCAAAAGGATTATCGATGCTCATAAAGGAAGAATTTGGATGGAAAGCCCTTGTACCGAAACAGGCAGAGGCAGTAAATTTGCTTTCGTCTTGCCATGTGCTATAAAATAAATCAGGGACAGAACTAAAAAGTAAGAGAGGCCCATTTATGAAAGCAGGTACCAATCTGGAAAAGATTTTGGATAGTGGTGCTTTTGCAGTGACTGCCGAAGTAGGACCCCCAAAAAGTTGTTCAGCCAAGGTAGTGGAACGTAAAGGTGAATTGCTCAAAAATTATACGGATTCCTTGAACGTTACCGATAACCAGACTGCGATTGTTAGGATGTCCAGCATGGCTGGCTGCATCCTTCTTAAAAGATTAGGGATCGATCCGGTAATGCAGATTGTATGCCGTGATAGGAATCGCATCGCTATTCAAAGCGATATTATGGGGGCGGTTGCAGTGGGCATCGGGAATTTTTTGTGCCTTTCAGGAGACCATCAGAAATTCGGGAATCATCCGACTGCCAAGAATGTCTTTGATTTGGATTCCATTCAACTCGTTCACACCCTTAAGACACTGCGGGATGAGCATAAGTTCCTTTGCGGCGAGGATATCTCAGGGGATGTCCCTATATATATCGGTGCAGCAGAGAATCCCTATGCAGATCCATTTGAGTTCCGTATAAACAGGCTTATCAAAAAGATCCGTGCTGGAGCTGATTTTATCCAAACGCAGGCCATTTTCGACGTACCCAAATTCGTCAAATGGATGGAGAGGGTAGTTGATCAGGGGCTACATGAGCAAACTCACATCCTGGCTGGCATCATTCCAATTAAGTCAGTAGGAATGGCACGATATATGCGTGATTATGTCTCCGGTGTCAATATACCCGTTGAAATCCTAAAACGTATGGAAGATGCCAGAGATGCAAAGGAAGAAGGCATAAATATCGTTATTGAGATAATAGATCAGATCAAGGAGATACCGGGAGTGCATGGTATACATATTATGGCTGTGGGCTGGGAGGATAGTGTGCCTATCATCGTTGAGAAATCCAGGCTGCTACCAAGGCCCATGGTATAAGGAGATACCAATGAAAAATAAATATAAGATACTGGTAGTGGATGATGATCCTGATATACAGATTGCTTTAACCACAATCCTGGAGGCTAAAAATTACGAAATACTTACAGCCAGTGATGGTATTGAGGGGCTTGCAAAGGTGAAAAAAGAAAAACCGGATTTGGTTATCCTGGACCTTTTAATGCCCAATATGGATGGTTTCGCTGTATGTAAGGAGCTTAAGGATCCGCGCTGGTCTAAATATTCTGATATCCCGATTCTTATTTTATCTTCAGTCAGAGAGGAACCCAGCCGCCGTCGCTACGAACTTGAAACCGGTATGGAGTTAGGTGTGAACGACTATGTGGAGAAACCCATTGACCCTAAAATCCTTCTGGAACGAGTGGAAAGGCTGCTTAACAAAAGGCCCAATCCTTAATAAATCATTGTAAATGAAAGGAGTCTATTAATGGAAAAACAATTAAAGGTCCTTATAATCGATGATGATATTGATTTTGTTAATGCAACCAGGACCGTTCTGGAAAGCAAAGATTATCAGATAATCGTGGCATATAATGGTGACGAAGGATTGCAGAAGGCAAGAGGGGAAAAACCCGATCTCATTATACTGGACATCATTATGCCAATAAAGGATGGCTTTACAGTTGCCGAGCAAATAAAGAAAGATTCTGAACTCTCCAAGATCCCTGTTTTGATTCTCACAAGTTTCGGTGCACGAAAGGGTGAGACATCAATCGCTGTATCTGAAGGGATGAAACTTCAAACCGAAGATTATATCGAAAAGCCAGCAGCCCCTGAAGAGCTGCTAAAGGCAGCAGAGAGACTCCTAAAGAAAATATCCTGATTTTTATCAAATGGCCTCTTATTCCCCCCTTCTTTCTTATTCATTTCCCTCTCTCATTGGTTACTTAGGTCCTATCTCTATTAGAGCCGGATATATCTATTATAAAAACAGAAAAGGGGACAAAAGAGTGGCCAGGCCATTAAAAATCAATACTCCTGAGGCAGTTTCTGCAATTCCTCATAGGTGAAGACGGGGCCGTCCTTGCAAACATACTTATCTCCGATGTTACAGCGACCGCATTTTCCGAATCCACACTTCATTCTCATCTCTAATGAATTCAGGATCTTGTCCGGGGCAAAACCCAGTTCGGAGAGTATGGGGATGGTCAGTTTGATCATAATGGGAGGGCCGCAAACAAGGGCGATGGCATTATCCGCAGTATAAACCACTTCCTTGACAAGGGGAGGGACGAACCCCTCTCTTCCGCGCCAGTTCGCATCTCCCTTATCAACAGTGACATGAACATTCAGATCGTCTCTGGAGGACCAGGTCTTTAACTCCTCCCGGTAGATTATATCTCCGGGGGTTCTGGCCCCATAAATGATGGTGATATCTCCGTAATCCCTCCTGCGGGAATCATCCATCAAATAAATGGACAGAGATCGCAGGGTGGTAAAGGCAAATCCCCCGCCGATAATTACAATATGCTTCCCCTTTAATTCTTCCATGGGGAAACCATTGCCATACGGACCCCGCAAACCGATGATCCTGTCAGGTGAGGAATTATGCAGATCCGTGGTGACCACGCCCATCCTTTTTACGGTAAATTTTAATTCCGCACCCTCGGATGGAGACGAGGCAATGCCGATAGGGATCTCCCCAGCACCTGTAATAGAGATCTCTGCAAACTGGCCGGGGTTATAGGAAAAGGCCTCGGCATCCTCAGGCTCTAAAAAGGAGAAGACAAAGGTTTTGATATCCTTTCCCGTGGTTTCATCAATGATATTTTCGATCTTTACCCTTTTGGGCAGATAGGGATTTTCCATATTTTACCTCAATACTATTCTCTGTATGCCTACAATCTGCGTTTTTGAAATTTACCACAGAGATCATAGATAATACAGAGTTTTAAAATCTCCACAATTTAATTCCCCCAAGCCTAATTAATTTGCTTTTCTCTGTGAACTCTGTGATCTCTGTGGTGAAAAAAATCAATTCTAATAGACAGACAGGATCTGTCTGATATCCATATTTACCGGACATTCCCTGATGCATCTTCCGCAGCCCACGCAGGCAACCTTTCCGTTGTTGACATTAAAATAATTGAATTTATGCATGATCCTCTGCCGCATGCGCTCCTTGCCGGAGGTTCGGGGATTGTGGCTGGAGGCGTGCAGTGTAAATAACGGGAACATACAGGAGTCCCACAACCTTACCCTTCTTCCCTTACCCTTGCTGTTTTCATCCTGAATGTCAAAGCAGTGGCAGGTCGGACATACAAATGTGCAGGTAGCACATCCCAGACATCTCTCATGAATGCCATCCCAAAAGGGTTCATCAAAAGAGGATTGCAGCCTCTCCGTAACCCTTTCCACTTCAAATGCGGATTCGGAGAGCTGAGAGAGGACCTTCTTCCCCTTTTCTTCCGCCTCGTTGAGGTCCTCAGCAGTTGCCTTTTCGATACCCTTGATTTTTTTTAAGACTTTCTTTCCCTTGTCAGTCACTCCTTTTACCAGATACCGGTCGCCGATGTCCTGCCAGACGATATCCATCCCTGTTGTGTCCAGGGGATTACCGCCTGTAGTGGTACAAAAGCAGGTGCTTTGAGGATCTGTGCAGGCCAAGCCGATGATAATCCTGTTCCTACGCCTCTCAAGGTACGGGACATCCTTGTACTGGGGATCATCGAAAATGGGGTCAAGCAAGGCTATGGCCCGGGCATCGCAGGGACGAACTCCCAGAAGAAACCCCGGCCCTTTATCCTCTGCAGGTGGAATCATTTTATGGTCTTCCTTCTCATAATAGAAAAGGACCTCTGTCTGGGGGAAAAAACAGCCCTTGGGACTCATCTTGGTATTGGCATAGTCAAGGTCCACCTCTGCTGCCGATTGCACCCGAGAAAACATTATGACATCATCCTGCCGGACCGGGGCCATGACCTCTCCCTGTTGCAGAAGGCCATTGATCACCTCTTCCATATTCGATTTCTTTATAATCCCAGTATCCATTTCATTCTTTCCCGTCTTCTTATTTTTTTGAAGGTTCCCGCTCATACCGACACTCTCATATTCCGCATCTATTTCTCGGTGATACACTCCTGCGGGTCATCGGCCTTGTAAACACCCAGAGCCGGCGATGCATCCTGATCGAGTCCCGGGATATATCCATAGAGTTCCCGGACCTCCTTTTGGAGCTTTTTGTTCAGAAGCCGCAAATCGATGCCCATAGGGCAGGCCCTGCTGCAGGCCCCGCAATCGATGCATCTTCCAGCCGTATGATATGCCCTCATGATATGGTAAGCCAATACGTCTTCAGCAGCAGTGGTTTTGCCAAACCATTGCGGCTGTGTCTGGTCCACCACGCACTCCTGACAATAACACAGGGGGCAAGCATTTCGACATGCATAGCATCGAATACACTTTTGGGCCATCTGCATGAAATGCTGCCACCGCTCCTCAGGGCTCTTGGCCTCAAATGCCTTGACATCGGCAAATTCATCCTCGATATCCGGCTCAGGGCTCTTATTGCCGATGAAGATATCCGATAAGGGTGCATTCCTGCGCGAGCATGAGATACATGAGGCATGTAGAACCTGGTCCAGAGGGATGTGTGCCTCTTTTGTCCCCTTGAATATCAACCCCCCCTTGTCAAGGGAGAAGTCCTCGACACGATCAGTATCCACCAGGGAAGCCAGTTTTTTACGGTCTACGATTCCGGAGCATGGAAGACCTATAATTGTCAGCCGCTCACGGTCGATACGCCTTTCCTGCAATGCGACCACAGCGGACCTGGCATCGCATCCCTTTGCCATGAGTCCGATCCTTTCAGATCTGCCGCTCAGAAAGACACTGAGGTTATTTTCACAAAAAGGATTCCATGTCAAAAGGGAGGCCTGCTCCGGCTTTCGAACAAAGCAGGGGGTGGTGCGTAAGGGGGAGCTGCCTGCCTCATAGCCGATTATGAGATCCACCTTCCCTTCCCTCAACAGGGATGCCGCTGTGGTTTGCATCTTTCTATTTATCTCTTCTGACCACATGATTCTACTCCAATATTGAATTCAAAGCAGTATGCAAATCTAAATCAAAAATGGCACATGATATTACGTACGGCTACAATGTGCATTTTTTTAATAATCATTGAATCGTTTTTACCAGTTTTTCAGCAGGCCCCAGCTTTTTCACTTCATCCACCACATGTGTGATCAACCTGCCGAAATTTTCCCCCTCTGCTGCAGAGACCCAGGAAAAGAACACCCTTCCCTTCTCCAGCCCTATATAATCCAGCAGACGGTGGAAGATTTCGAATTTTCTCCGGGCATAGTAATTGCCGCTGACATAGTGACAATCCCCGGGATGGCAGCCGGAAACCAGGACCGCATCCGCACCGCTTTGCAGTGCCTTCAAAATAAAAACAGGGTTGATCCTTCCGGAACAGGGTACACGGATGACACGCACATTGGGTGGATACTGGATCCTGCTGATGCCCGCCAGATCCGCTCCCGCGTAGCTGCACCAGTTGCAGAGGAACGCCACGATCTTGGGTTCCCAGGATTCCTGTCTCCGGTTCTTCTCCGCGCTCATAGGGCCTCCATCATCTGAAATATCTGTTGGTCCGTAAATCCCTTTACATCCAGCGCCCCGGAACGGCAGGTTGCTGCGCACGCCCCGCATCCTTTGCAAAGGGCCTCATTGACCTTGGCGCATCCTTCCTCCATATCCAGCTCAATGGCCTTGTATGCGCAGACCAGCTCGCAAAGCCCGCAGGCTGCACAGCGGTTTTTGTCCACCTGTGCTGTTTGCCCCTGGGTCTGAATCGCGGATTTGCTCAGAACCAGAGAGGCCCTAGCTGCTGCTGCCTTGGCCTGTGCAATACTTTCTTCCAGAGATTTCGGTGCATGGGCCAGGCCGCATACAAAGATCCCGTCCGTGGCAAAATCCACTGGCCGCAGTTTCATATGTGCCTCCAGGAAGAAACCATCCTCATTGACCGGCACCTTCAACATCTTGGCGATATCCCTGTTTTGCGCCGGGGCCAGGATTGCGGTTCCCAGGGCCAGGAGATCCGCTGAGAGTCTGATGTGCTTGTTCAGGATGGGGTCCTTTGTACGGATGTGAATCGATCCGTCCCCGTTACCACTGACATCGGGCTTTTCCTCCAGATCATAGCGGATAAACACCACACCCTTCGATCGTGCCCTTTGATAGAATTCCTCCTGAAATCCATAGGAGCGGATATCCCTGTATAGGATATAGACATTCGCCTCCGGATTGATCTCCTTCAGGCGCAGGGCACTCTTTATGCTCTGGTTGCAGCATACCCTGCTGCAATACATCCGGCCCTTCTCACGCGAACCTACGCATTGGATCATGACCACATTCCGGGCATTCATCACCGCCTGGTCTTTTGTGGCAATTAGATGTTCCAGATCATGGGCGGTTACTACCTTCTGATTTTTTCCGTATAAATACTCCTCAGTAGAGAGTTGCTCCGCGCCTGTAGCTACGATAACCGCACCATGCTCCAGTGCAATCTCGCGTTTTTTCGACAGGATCGTTGAGTTGAAATTCCCTACAAATCCGTTCACACCGGTGACTTCGGAGTCCATATAGAGATGGATCAACGGGTGCTGCCGGACCTGATCCACCATGTTCCGGAGCTGCGAAGGGAAATCCCTCTCACCGGTTGTATAATAAATCTTTCTGGCCACACCGCCGAGTTGGCCGGTCTTCTCCACCAGATGGACATCAAAGCCCTGGTCAGCCAGGGAGAGGGCACTGACCATACCCGCCACACCACCGCCCATGACCAGGGCCGCCGGGTTCACCGGCAGGGAGAGGCGTTTCAAAGGCTCTATAAGGGCCGCCTTGTAAACCGCCATCCTTACCAGGTCTTTGGCCTTTTCCGTGGCCTTTTCCTTTTCGAACATATGCACCCAGGAGCATTGGTCCCGGATGTTGGCCATCTCGAAAAGATAGGGATTAAGGCCTGCCTCGCGGATGGTCTCCTGAAATAGGGGTTCATGTGTCCTCGGGGAACAGGAGGCCACAATGATCCGGTTCAGGTTGTGCTCCTTTATCACCTCCACCATCTTCTGTTGGGTATCCTCGGAACATGTATAGAGGTTCTCGGCAGCATACTTGACAAAAGGTAGTGTCTTTGCATATTCCATGACCTCGGGCACATTCAGGAAACCGCCGATATTGATCCCGCAGTGGCATACGAATACACCGATCCTGGGAGGCTCCCCTGAGACATCCCTTTCAGAAGGATAGGTCTTTTCCGTGATAAGTGTATTCCGTGCGGAGGATAACAGGGCCGAGGCCTCGCTGGCAGCTCCGCTTGCCTGGGTGACAGTCTCGGGTATATCCTTGGGACCGGCAAAGGCCCCGCAGACATAAACACCCGGGCGGGAGGTCTTCAAAGGGGCCATGGCCTCGGTACGGCAGAAACCAAATTGGTTCAAGGCCACATCCAGCCGTCTGGCCATCTCCTGCACCTCCCTGGGCGGCTCAAACCCAACGGACAGAATTACCATGTCGAATTTCTCACTCATGAGTTGCCCATCCTCCAGGAGATATTTCAGCACCAGATCCTTGGTATCCGGGATTTGTTCCACATGAGAGACCAGAGACTTGATGAACCGCACCCCGTAGTCCCTTTCAGCCCGGTTCACATATTTGTCGAAATCCTTTCCATAGGCACGCATGTCGTTGTAAAAGATGCTGGGCTCGATTGAGCGGACATGTTCTTTTGCGATCACTGCCTCCTTGATGGCGTACATGCAGCAGACCGAGGAGCAATAATCATTTTCGCAGGAGGTGTCCCTGGAGCCGACGCACTGAATAAAGGCGATTCGTTTGGGTTCAGCGTGATCCGACGGACGCACTACATGTCCCTTGTAAGGGCCGGAGGCGCTCAGAATACGTTCGAATTCCATGCTGGTGACTACATTGGGAAACCGGCCGTATCCGAAATTGGTCTTCAATTTGGCGTCAAACTCCTCGTAGCCGGGGGCAAGTATCAGACTCCCCACCTCTAGGTCAAGGATCTCTTCCTTCATATCATGCCTGATGGCTTCCGCCTTACAGGTGGCCACACATTCCATACATTCCGAGCAAACACCGCAATTAAGGCAGCGTCTGGCCTCTTCCATTGCCATCTCTTCACTGAATCCCAGGTCAACCTCCTTGAAATTCCCCCTGCGTTCTTCAAGTCTGAGCCTGGGCATCTTAACCCGCGGTTTCACCTCAACATTCCAGCGCTCCTTCTCCGGCTCCGCCTTTTCAAATACCTTTTTTGTTTCCCTCCCCTTTCGCATGTCCTCTGTATTGAGATACCTGTCGATAGATATGGCCGCTTCCCTGCCGGAAATCATGGCCTCAACCGCGATCCCCGGACCGGTCACCGCCTCGCCTGCTGCAAAGATCCCCTCCAGATTGGTTGCCCCGGTAATGGGGTCCACATCCAGGGTGTCGTAGGGGCTGATCTTAAGATCCGTATCACCGGGCAAAAAGGAGAGATCAGGGGACTGGCTCAGGGCCGGGATGACCATGTCTATGGGCATCACAAATTCGGAATCCGCGATGGGGATGGGTCTTCTGCGTCCCCGATCATCAGGCTCCGCCAATTCCATGCGTACGCATTTCAATCCGGTTACACGTCCGTTTTCTCCCAGAACCTGGACAGGTGCCACCAGATATTCGATCCTGACACCTTCGAACTCCGCAGCCTCGATTTCATCCTCTATAGCAGGCATCTCCAACCTGGTCCGGCGGTAGAGGATGGTGATCTCTTTTGCGCCCAGGCGAAAAACCGTTCTGGCTGCATCAATTGCAGTATTTCCCCCGCCAATGACTGCGACCCGGTTTCCCACCTCGATCTTTTTGCCGAGATTCACATCACACAGGAACTCGGTACAGGGAATGACACCCTTCAATTCCTCTCCGGGGATATTCAACGTCAGGCTCTTGTGGGCCCCGGTTGCAATCAGAATGGCCTTATATCCCTCGGCCTTCAGATCATCAAAGTTAAAATAGGGGCCGATAGGGGAATTCATCCTGATTTCCACCCCAAGGGACCTGATGAAATCGATCTGGGAATTCAGAATGTCCCGTGGGAGGCGGTAATCCGGGATTCCCAGGGCCAGCATACCGCCGGCCACAGCCATGGCCTCGAATATTGTGATCTGATAACCCTTCAGGGCCAGATCATGCGCCGCTGTCAGCCCGGCAGGTCCCGAGCCGATAATGGCGATCCGCTCCTTACGCTCCTGGGCCTTTTCCAGATGGGCCTGAATATTATGTTTGAATGCGTAATCAGCCACAAAGCGTTTCAAGGCAGCAATGGACATAGGCTCTTCTATTTCTCCCCTCTTGCATACCTCCTCACAGGGATGAGCACAGATGCGGCCGCAGATAATGGGGATGGGATTGTTCTCCTTGATCAGGTTGAAGGCCTCGGCGAATTTTTTCTCTTTGATCAGGGCAATATACCCCTGGGCATTCTGTCCGAGGGGGCAGGCCAGTTTGCATGGGGATTTTCCCCGTTTATCAATGGAATACTTGTTAGGGATGGCCTGTGCAAAGGGTTTGTAAATCGCCTTCCGTGTGCTCAAGCATTGTTCGAATTCATTAGGGACCTCCACAGGGCATTCTTTTTCACAATCACCGCATCCATTGCACCTGCTTTCATCAATGTACCTCGGATGCTTTAACACCTTGACACTGAAATTCCCTTCCTCCCCATCCATCCCCAGGATCTCGGCGTTTGTGATGATCTCGATATTCTGATGCCGGCCTGTATCAACCAGTTTGGGGGCCAGGATGCACATGGAACAGTCATTTGTGGGAAAGGTCTTGTCCAATTGTGCCATCACACCGCCGATACTCAATCCCCGCTCGACAAGATATACCTTGTATCCTGAGTCAGCCAGATCAAGGGCGGATTGCACTCCTGCAACACCGCCGCCGACAACCATCACCGCTCCGATCCTTTTTTGAACAGAGTTATTCCCCATGATCCATTGACTCCTTATCCATATTCTCAAGGGCCTTCTTTAATAACTCTTTTTGATTGATAGACTTGTTCTTCTTTTTTTTGTCAGGAAAGATGGCCTGCACCATCTGATGACGTAATTCTTGGGAGAGGCGGTCAATCTCATCCACATTTTTCACAAAGGAGGGGTGCACGTGATTCTCCCGGACCGCCATATCCCGTAAGACACCCATGATATCAGTAAATTTTACATTTTGGGGACAGCGCGCATAACATGTATAACAAAGAGAACATAACCAGATCAGATTGGAAGAAAGCACCTCTTGCCTCATTCCAAGCAGGATCATACGGATCAATTTTCTGGGATTGTATTCATTCTCCACCTCAGTTACAGGACACCCGGCCGTACATATACCGCAGGAAAAACACAGCTTTAAATTCTCACCCCCGGGCTGCTCCGAGACCTCATATTTAAATTTCGCATCCATATCTGAAACATTAATACAGGCTCTTTCCTTTTCGTTCGATACCGGCATTACTACTCTCCTTTATAATATGCGTTAGGCTAAGTGCCTTAAGCCTTTTATCTTTTTGCATTTCGGTTATTGAATCTGGGGTCTGGGAGAAAGCCCTGCCTTCTGAACAATCGCAGGAACGATTTCCTCCCATTCCACTGCCATAATATGCACGCCATGTATGCCGGGGATCTCACGCAATTGCCGAATCATTTCGCAACACACTTCAACCCCTTCGGCCTTGGGATCCTCCGCCCCCTTCATCCGTTGGATCAAATCATCCGGAATACTCATACCCGCTACATTATTCTTCATATATTGGAGCACACGATATGATTTTATGGGCATTACCCCTGCCAGGATATAAACCTTTTCATGCAGCCCCCGGTCGACAATCATCTTCATCCATTGCTTGAACTTTGGAAGATCAAAGATGCATTGGGTCTGAACAAAATCAGCCCCGGCCTTGATCTTTTTTGCCAACCGGATGACACGGAACTCAAAGGGATCGGCAAAGGGATTGGCAGCAACCCCAAGAAACATCCGGGGTTCCAGAATATCGGATTTTTTGCTGTTTCGTATCTCTTCACCGCATTCAAATATCTTTTCATCCCTCATGCCC
>JBLIRM010000061.1:0-15794 GCA_049472295.1 bacterium
CCAGGAGAGCTCCAGATCCCTCCAGAACATGCCCATTTCTTCATCGCTGACAGAGCGCTCCTTTAGGGAGGCCATGATCTTTTGGGCTGTCACACGGTCATTAAACCTGTTACAGGCCAGGGCCAGATGTCCCTGGGAGAGTCTTCCTAAATCAAGCCAGTACAAAGTGGCTTGATAGAGAAAATAATAGACCGCTTCCTGACAGTCATCGGGAATTGGTTGTGTATCCTTATAAAAGGATCGTCCATAAAGGTACATGGCAATCGTGCTGGAGAGGTTGTTTTGTCCAAGCCACCCATGCTCTATGATTTCCTGATATATATCATTGATCTTATTATCCAGATAGTCGAGGCTTTTTAGTGCCAGGGCCTGTTCCACATCAACATTCATATGCTGTAACCGGCCAAAACCCGTCATGATATATAAGGTCATATAGAAATTGGATCGTCCTCCGGGGAACCAGGGCCATGATCCATCCGAACGCTGTATCTGGGCAAGTTTGTAATAAGCACTGCAAAGGGCGTTCTCCATATGGTCATTATCAAAGAAAAGCCCTACGCGTTTTTTGGCCTGGGATTCACTCTCCGCCGCCCTGACCCAGGGGGTCTCCTCAAGGAGCACGGACTTGAGATCCTCGTTCTTTTCCAGGTTGGACTCCAATGCATCGGTTTCCCGCCATTGGGCGAAGACATCCTCGATCTCAGGGTCGGAATTGGCAATATGCCTGCCTAAGGCATTGGCATAAAGCCGGTTGAAGATATGCGTTACACACTCATGCCGGTATTCCGTCAGGTATGGCAGGCTCTGCACTGCATACCAGGCCGGATTGCTGACCATCTGCAATGTAAGGGCCTGATGCTCCAGTGTATCGGATGCATCGGATGCAAGAAGCTTGTCAAAGCTGAAGGTCCTGGTCTCGGCCCCTCGAATGGGCAAGGGGAGTGATTCCGTTACGAAAACCCTACAAGATAGAACGGGAAAGGCATCTTCCTCTCCATCTGAGAGCTTGCCAGTGGAAGCCACCACCTTGTGGGTGAGCACACCGGTATAATCATTTGGGACCTGAATCTCCCAGTAATAGGAACGGGAGCTCTTGGCAGGCACGGAAAACAACTGATCTGTCTCGCCGATGACAAACGCGTTATCCAGGGACTGCCCGGTAGAGGTGTTGGAGAGGGACAACCTGATGCTCCCGTTTTGTTCCTCCTCGGATAGATTCGTCACCTTTGCTGAGAACAGAAGGGCATCCCCTTCTCTCAGGAAACGGGGAGGATTGGGCTGAACCATTAAATCCTTTTGAGTCACCGCCTCTTCGGAAAGCATGCCCCAGAGCAGGTCCTTGGCGTGGGCAAAACCCATAAATTTCCAGGCGGTCAATGACTCGGGTATGGTGAATGTAATGGAGACCTGACCCTCTCCATCTGTTATCAAGTGAGGAAAGAAGAAGGCGGTTTCATTCAAGTTGGTTCTGGTTGAAACTTGAGAAAGGTCAATCCCCTCTGTCGGTTCTTCTTCAGACCCTGCTGTCTCTCCCCCGTCATATCCTGCATATACGGGGGCAGCCATTCCAGGATTAACAAGACCTTCTCCGCTGCTATCTGTTGAATACGACATGGATGCATAGGGCATATTATACTGATAGCTTGTTCCACTATAACCATAATAAGAGCCACCACCATAACCACCATAATAGCTGTAATATGGATATCCATAATATCCATAATAGTCATAGTTCTGAATCACATCATCAGGAAACCGGGTATAGGTTCTGCTCAAATAACCCGAGACAGGATCGTTCCACTCATATGTTCGACTATCAGCATAACTTACCTTGTTGGCAAATCCGATTGAGAGGCTCGTGTAATCCTGTCTGAAAATGGACCCGAGTCCGGACCAGTTGTGGATCAAAAACTGATCAAGGGAGGCGTCATACAGGGTGGCCACCAGTTCTGCGGCCACGTTTTCAGCCGAAGGCCCATTGATCTGGATTGTCCAGGTTTCTTCAGCCCCGGGATCAAGCTTTGATCTGAAGGAAGAAAAGCTGACATCGAGTTCCTTATTCGACCAGGGGACATCTATGCACTCTGTTGAGATATAGGCGCGGTTGTCATGAACATGGGTGATATGCAGGTAAAATCCCCCTCGATACTCCTCGCGAACAGGCCACTCTACCTGTTGCTGGGTATTCTCCGCATCCGTCCAATACCTTTCTACAATTTGCCCCCTATGTTCAATCTGGATAAAGGCATGGCCCTCCTCGTAACCGGTGCCCCAGATGGCTTCCAGCGTATCACCCACCTCGAGGGTCTGGGATTTTACTTTCATCATATTGGGGATAGGCACATTAAAAGCGGAGGCATCAGGATCAATCACCATGATCGGAAGCATGGCCTTTACTTCCTGGCCATAGCTATCATATGCTGTGGCTACCACTTTATATGCGCCTGGTTGAAGGGTAAAGGAGGCCTTATATTCTCCTTCAAATGTATTGAACTCAAAGGAGATTACTACTTCATCTTCAGGCCAGGTTTCCCATTCGGATTCGTCTATTCTATCCTCAGGCTCTCCCATAGGAGCCCCCAGGAGGGAGAATCTTACCGGTTGTTGAGGCTGCTTTAAATCAAATACGGTTATCGTTCCGCTGGTCTTTAGGGGTTGTTGATCCAGTGTCGTGGCAGAGACGCTCAAGGCTACAGCCGCTTCACAGGTTAACCAGTCAGGGGCGGAAATATTCAGGTCCATAGCAACATATCCGATATTTACTCTCTTGATCCCTGAGCGTGTCTCGCCCGCAGTATCCGTAACATCCACCGAGACCTTGTAGATAAATATGGGCTTATCTGATTCAGGGATGGAACGATCAGGCTTGGCTGCAAAACGGATGATGAATTTTCCTTCTGCGTCGGTCTCAAGTCTGCCGTGTGCGATTTCCCTTGCGCTTGAACCTCGATTTCTGGACCACCAGCACCAATAGGGATAGCGCACCTCACGAACTACCCGGTAAGAGACCTTGGCATCATCAATCGGAGCACCGGTATAGGCCATTGCAAGGCCTGAAATCTCAACCTCTTCACCCAAACGACTTTCTTCTTTAGGCGGCTCAAGGGTCACTTTGAACTTGGGCCTCTTGTATTCCTCCACCCTGATACTGGTACTTCCTTCCGGCTGGCTGCAGCTTATGGTCATTGCCCCGGTGAGCTGTCCGGAGGGAGCCGTAAATGTGCCGGAAGCAGAGCCAAAGGCGTTGGTTACCAGATCCAGACGTTCAACCTCCTGGTCATTATAATCCTCGAATACAATGGTCATATTTGTATTGGGCAGGAAATCATAGGTGTCATTGCTTTTGTTGCTCTTTATGGCCAGCACCTTGAAATGAATCATCTGGCCGGGCCTGTAAATGGACCGGTCAGTAAAAAATACCGTCTGTCGATGTTCGACTTCTTCTGTCCTCACTCTTGAATAACCTAAATGACCCAGCAATTCATACCCTTCATACTTTGCGTGCAGCACACTACTTTTTTTGTAAATGTAGGCATAAGGGACGGTAAAGGAACCATTTTCATCCGTATTGGTTACACCAATCTTCCTAAAATATGCATCTGAGTCTCTTTGAAAGACTTCGATCTCAGCCCCTTCCAGAGGTGCCCCGGTATGAGCATCGACTATAAAGCCTCCATCTACGGCATTTATTGTCTTGGTCACCATGGCAATCCCTGTCACCCAAAACGAGACTATTCTGATGGCGTTTTCCTGCTCTGCAAAATCCTGTCGCCACGATGCGATCAACTTATAATAACCTGGTTCTAAGGAAGGCATCTCTATGGCGTGAGAGCGTGTTTTGTAGTCTACAGCCGGTTCAAGGGCTACTGACCATGATTTTAAAGGTGTTTTTATAATGAGTTGCTGAAATTTGTCATCATCAATGTCGTCCGGGTATCCATACTCCTCTTCTAAAAACTCATCCCATTGATCCTCAACCACACGAAGATGAACCTGGGTGATATTTCTATAATCGATCCTGACCTCGGCAAATGAGGGAGTAATTGAATATTCGCTTCTCAGGTTGATCTCCTTGGCCTCTATCCGGGCTAAAAGAGATCGACACATCTTCCCCCCATATGAATTAGGATGTCGGGCCTCCCCTTCTTGGGCAACATTATGCGCTTCAACATAGTTATCCAGAGCATAGAGTTCCTGGGCCCAGTAATAGTATGCCAGGCTGGAGAGGGGCATATAGGAATAGCCCTCGGCAATCTCGGAGAGCCGGGCCATATAATGATCGGATTTTTCCTCTCCGAAGGAATAGGCCTTGATGAATAACAGCCGATTGATATCCGCGTCCACAAATGCCTCTTTCGAGGGATCATTTATGTGGAAATCCAGCAGCATCTGGTAGAGCTTCATGGCCTTGAGTACGGGAGATGAGCTATCCGTTGTTTCAGGCAGGTATTGTATAAAATTCGCTGCCTGGGCAAAGGCGTCCGAATCCGCATCCAGTTCAAAGGCATCCTCAGGCTCATTTCTGATCTGATCACCATCCTGGTAAAAGGCAATGGCAGAAAAGGCGGCAAAATCATATAGTGTTGGCCTATAGGACATGGGAACGCTGCCTTCTTCAAGAAAATCAGCAAAAATCTCCATGGACATGGATTTTAGCTGTTCCTCTTGGGAAAGCACTTCAGTATAAAGTTCATCTATCTTGTCAAGGAGCCTGGGTAGATCCCAGGTGGTAAAATCTTCGTCATCTATTTCGGCCGTGGGATCACGCTGCGAAAAGCGCCAACGATTTGCTTGATAGTACTGCCAGTACCATTGAGCTAAAACAAGCTTCAATAAGGGCCTGAGTAAGTCAGGGGCCATCTCTAGTTCTTCGGTGAGTCTGGTTACCTTTTCCTCGGGTTTATCTCCTTGAATATTGGCCTCGAGCACAAGCTGTTTACAGATCCCTTTCATGGCCATACCGTATTCCTCTTTTTCGAGGGCTTTGGGTATGAATTCCGTAATATCTTCTATAGCCTTGCCGGGGAGATCCTTTTCAATGGTTTTAAGGATCTTTTCCCATAGTTGATCAAGATCCTTCTCAACATAAGGGCTGACCGGCCAGGCCCACAAACCGGTTCTCAAATAAGTCGTAGTAAACGGCCAACCACTCCAATTGAACGACAAGTACGGCGATACATACAATGATGGTGATTTATAAAGTGTACTAACACCCAATGGAGGGATTGCAGAAGAACTTCCATACGGAGAAGCAGTAAATCCGAGCCCAAATAATGATGTATACAATGATGACGGAGAAGCTGAGTATGAAGTGAGCCAGGGCAGGCCTGAAAAGCTTGGGACCTTGGAAGAGGTCAAATACGGGCTTGAAAAGTCTGAAACTGTGGATGAGGTCCAGGATGGGTTAATAGAGCTTGGAACAATGGATGATAGAGAGGAAAAGAAACCCCCATTTAATCCAGGATATGATGTATTCCCGAATATCGATAATCCGAAATAAGAAGGGATGTAAGAAGAATATAAATATGGCTGTAAGCTCTGGTACTGAGCACTTACTGTCGCTGTAAAGCCTATTATCGAGATCAATATTAGTAATATTATTGAGGCATAAAACTTTTGTTCAATACTGAACCCTTTCATGATTTATCCCTCTTTCTTTATTTTTTATCACCTCTGACTCATAAATCAAAGATGGCTCTTTATAAAGCCTTTTGAGGCAGTTTAAAAAAAGTTTATCGCGATCTTTCCAGATATACAGTTTTATTATTCAACATCTGAGGAAAAACCTATGCGCCAGGGCTGATATTTTATATAGGTTTTGTCGCCCCAAAGGAGCCCCTTCTTCTGACTGTAACCTTAACGGAGGATACGGAGGGATAGTCCTTATGTCCCGGGCAAAATCTGCGTGAGCGATCTCCCCCCTTCCCTTAAGGGCTATACATACCACACAAAATCATTTGCCCGCATCAGCTCACTATATCAAACACCTGATTGTACAACAGTAGTAAGTTGATGCAGATATTGTGCCTAATATTACTCACCGTAAGGAAGACCCTGCTAAGAGCCCCTGGGTTTTACGCATGTCCACGCCTTCATCTTAATGGCCTCCTCTCTTTTATAACTGCATAATGCTTTGGAATTGATCCCCCCACCACTCCCGTGAGATGCTCTTTTCTCCTGCAATATAACAGACGTAAAAACTCCAAAATTTCCCACGGTCAAATGAATGCCTCCCCAATATCAGTAAGTGTCCTCCCGAACATTATCTTTGAACAATAAACTGCCCCGCCGCAAGCAGTGGGGTGTTCATGGTTCTATAGATCTTTATAAGACGCAAGCGGCGGGGAATTGTACCCAATTAGGGATTAAATCCTTTCATTATATATGAAGATAAAAATGAGAAGATGTGATGATGGATGATGATGAGAAGATGTTGGTTTTTGCATAGAAAGTATACAGAAGATTTAGATTTTTATTAACGCAAATATCTACTATCTTTGCCTTTTCCATCAAAACTCAAATCCTGTATTTCTATTGAACAGATTATTGCCTCATTTATAATCCTTTGTTATACATCCCTAAATCCTTCTTTTACCTTAAAGAATTAAATAAAACTAATTAATCCAAAGGATTAAGATAACCATTCCTTCCAATATCCTTTTCTTCCCTTAAGTCTGGCATATAAAATGCTTAATCTTTTAATGAAAAATTTTATTTTTGTTTAAGGTCATATAATCCAGCCTGAAAATTCAGGTTGAGAGGATATTAAATCAATACATTTTTACCAAAACAAACATCATTTCAATTGAACTGGAGGTCTGAAATGGAAACCAAAAGATCGATTTTGATCCTCGGCCTAATTATAGCCCTTGTCTTGATTATGAGTTTATAAATTTTTTATAATTATGCCCTAGGAAGGCATAACTTACACTTTTAAGACTCATTGCAGAGTCTGCTGAAAACGCAGAGTTTCTAATAAAGCTTTTCCTGGATCTCTGCGTTCTCTGCATTGAAAAAAAATCAATTTATGAAAGTCCGAAGTATATCTATTTTCATCTTCTGGTAAATTCACAAGGGAATCCCCGAGACCATTGGAAAACAAGAAGATATGATAAAGTTTCTAATCATAGAACGGGGCCGGATCAAAATGGCCTCCCATAAAGAGGACGTGGATAAAATGTCAGCCCTGCTACGGAACGAAAGGAACGGTCCTTGATGTCCTGGACATTGTCATCTCCATGCGAGATCCAGGTGGGTGATAATGGGGGCGGGATCCCAGGAGACGAGATCCCGCAGATATTCGAGTTTTTTTATTAAGCCTTCCCCAAGGCTTCGCGGCATTCATTGAAGACCTTATAGAATTTATTCTGCCGGTTCATGGCCGAGCTCAATCCATCTTTAATTTTATCGATCAGTCTGTAATTGACCACAAGATTGACACTCAGGGAAAAGGCCTGAATGATGTTCCCTGTTTCCCAACGGTCCCCCATTAATACCACGAAAATCTTCCTTCTCTGGGATACATCCATGTTGCGCAATGCAGCCATAAGCTGAGATTGTTCAAGGAGCCCTCCGAATCCATCCTCAACAATGACAATATCATACTGATTATACTTCATCTTATCCAATGCCTCTTTATCCGATAATGCCTGGGAGATGGATGAAATTCCCATCTCTTTTAATCCCTGAATAACGATCGCACCTTTAGCCTGGTCCTTTGCGCAAACAAGTGACACACCCGGGCCGTTAATTCCCAATTCTGATAAGTCCATTATCTCATGCCCCCTATCTTAGATTTTCCGATCATAATCACGATCCATGCTCAGGCCGGCAATATCCGTAGTCTTTTCTCCCTTTGAACTCTTGACAGCGTCTATTCCCCTGCCGACCATATTCTTTTTAGAGGCAAAACCCATGGCTGCATCTTCTGTAATCAAGCCCTCTTTATAAAGATCAACAATGTATTTATCAAAGGTCCTCATACCGAATGCCTCACCATCATCAATGATCTCATAGTAGGTCTTACCTTCGGACTCCCCATTGAGTACAACCTCTTTAATCCTGAGATTGGTGCCCATGATTTCCAGGGCGGCCACACGATCCCCGCCCACTTTGGGAAGAAGCCTCTGGGCAACGATCCAACGCAGGGTTTCTGAAAGTCTGATCCTTATCTGCTTTTCCTCATCCTGATCAAACATACCCACAATTCGGCTGATGGTCTGACCGGCATCAATCGTATGAAGGGTGCTCATAACCAGATGCCCGGTTTCTGCGGCAGACAGGGCAATTTCAACGGTCTCCCTATCCCGCATCTCACCCACAAGGATAATCTTGGGCGCCTGTCGAAGTGCGGCACGAAGCCCGTTGGCAAAGGTGTCAAAATCCCGCCCCAGCTCTCTCTGGTTGAATGTAGACCTTTTGTGATTATGGACATACTCCACAGGATCCTCGAGCGTAATGATATGGATCGATTTTTTATCATTGATTTCATCGAGCAAGGCTGCCAAAGATGTGGATTTTCCTGATCCGGTGGCACCGGTCACCAGGACAAGACCATTCTTTTCCTCTGCGATCTTATGAAACACCTGGGGCAAGCTCAGTTCATCGATAGTTGGAATCTTTGTGGCAAGTTTTCTGAGCACAATGGAGTAACTCCCTCTCTGGGAAAAGATATTCACCCTCAACCGGGCCAGTCCCTGAATATAATAGGACAGGTCGCAGGAGCCTTCCCTGAGAAGCATTTCAGTCAACCGCCTGTCCCCCCCGATCAGACTCAAGGCGATCTGTTCGGTTTGATATGCGGTGAGTGAACTCATAGGGGGATCGATGGGCACAGGCACAAGAACACCACCGCTTTCCACCTGTAATGGTTTTCCCACAGTAAAATTAAGGTCGGAGACCACTGGCTTGGAATTCAGCATGGTAGTTAGGATAAGATCCAATTCTTGACTTCTCATTTTTCAACCCTCTTGTTATCCATTCTGATAAAAATTTCAGAGATTAACTGCCTTGATCCATATCTGCTATTTAAATCAATATATCCGGGGCCCTCTTCAAGAACGGCACGAATTTCTGTTTGTCAATGCTCTTTGTATATGCATCAGAGGAGCCGATCATCCGTTTTTGAAGGAGTGCCATGATAGCATCATCCAGGACCTGCATACCATATTGTTTACCGGTTTGCATCACCGATGGAAGCTGATAGGTTTTTCCTTCACGAATGAGGTTACCCACCGCATAGGTGCATATGAGGATCTCCAGAGCAGCAATCCTGCCTCTCACATCCACCCTTCTGAAAAGTGTCTGGGCAACCACTGCCTTCAAAGATTCGGAGAGGGTGGTTCTTACCTTCTCCTGCTGGTTGGCTGGGAAGACATCGATCACCCTGTCCACGGTCTTCGAGGCGCTCTGGGTATGAAGGGTGCCAAATACCAGGTGCCCTGTGGATGCAGCCTCCAATGCCAGGTTGATGGTCTCCAGGTCCCGCATTTCACCCACCAGTACGATGTCCGGGTCCTCACGCAGCGCACCCCTTAAGGCTGCGGCAAATGACTGGGTATGGGTGCCCACCTCGCGGTGATTCACAATACACCCCTTGCTTTCATGGACAAACTCTATGGGGTCTTCAATGGTAATGATATGATCTTTCCGGTTTCTGTTGGCATGATCAATAATGGCAGCCAGGGTAGTGGATTTTCCGCTTCCGGTGGGACCTGTCACCAGTACCAATCCCTGGGGAAGCATGGCAAGCTTTCTGAGGACTGCAGGCAAACCCAGATCGTCAATACTGAGAATGTTTTCAGGAATCTCCCTGAAAACAGCACCCACGCCATTCCTCTGCATGAAGAAATTGGCCCTGTACCTTGCCAAACCCGGAATCTCATAGGAAAAGTCCACGTCCCCGGTTTCTTCAAAGATTTTCACCTTGTCTTCGGGAGCGATCTCATAAAGCATTGCCCTGAGCGTGTCATTATCCAGGAAATCATATTTGACCCTCTCCATGGATCCCATGACCCTCAGGATCGGTTGGGAGCCTGCAACTAAATGTAAATCCGATGCGCCCTGGTCCCTCATTAATTTAAAAAAGGCATCTATCTTGGCCATTGGTCCCTCCTTGACATTTTGAAAGTGTTACTTACATATTTTTCTGCTTTTCTGCAATCAGGCATCAAAAAATGATTTCCTATCACCCTTTGGGATAGTCAGTGGATTCTATTGTGATTTAAATTCATACCAAGTTGCGATCAAATGATGAATTTCTCATTGCGAACAAAGTGAGGCAATCTCAAATATAGATTGCCACATCGCTGTCCCCTTCGCTTTGCTCGGGGCTTCGGCTCACCCTCGCAATGACTTTGTATGCGTTTGAATGCAACTTGGTATCAGACCCCTCGGCAAACCATATAGCCCTCCTTAAAAATAAGGGGTGTTTAATATTAATTATCGGACAAAACGAAATGGTCGTTCATGATCATTGGAGATTGCCTTCCCTTTTTCCTAAAACAAACCCTATGGAATGGATGCCATTGTAAAAGATCCGGAAATACGAGGTTGTCAATCTTAGGAGGAATAAACCCCATATGCCATTTAGATTCCGGCACCGGGGGAAAAACACAGATGAAAGATAAAAAGCGAAAAGAAGAGTAAGATCAGAAAGTTTTTTGTCTCTCCTTCCGATATAATTAATAGCATAGATATCCATAAAATCTCAAGACAACCTTGAAAATTTAAACCCAAATCAGCAGGTGAGGACAAAGATGTCAGGCAAGGATGTCAAAGAAAGGTTAGCAGCCACAAGAAGGTTTTTCCTGAATCTCTCCATTACAGCGATCCTTTTGGCCCTGTTCGGTTGGTTCTTTTATCCGATTGTCAAATTCCTCATACCACCGGCAAAAACCGCCATCGATCCGAATATACTTTCCGTGCCCATTGGTCAGATCCCGTGTGGCAAATCATTGGTCACAAAATATAAAGGGCATCCTATTATAATTATCAACCGAAACAATGAAATCAATGCCCTTTCCGCCGTTTGCACCCATCTGGGATGTCTGGTCAAATGGGACCCCTCTAAGGAAGAGCTTTACTGCCCATGTCATATGGCCAAATATGATATCAACGGGAATGTCAAATCAGGCCCGGCTCCGAAACCGCTATATACACTTAAGGCGAATCTTGTAAATGATCAGATCATTATAGAAGAGGTTTAGAAATGTCCGATCAAAACCATCAAACTCAATCAACAAATCAAAGTAAAAATAAGCCTCTGGGAATCAAAGGATTTATGAGATGGTTTTCAAAAGAGGGATTCCACGAGGATGTCATTGATAAAAGGCTCGGAATGACAGAAATGGCCACACGAATCAAAAAGAATATCACCCCCCAAAAAAAGGTGCATATCAGTACGCTACCCGGATGGATTGCACTATTCTTATTCATCTGTGAGGTGATCACCGGCATCCTTCTGATGCTTTATTATCACCCCACGGTCTCAGAGGCATATATGAATGTGCGTTACATCACCAATAACATCCATTTCGGCTGGTTGATTCGCGGGATCCATTTCTGGGGCTCCCACCTGATGATCCTGTTCGTTTTTCTTCATATGATTCAGACCTTTGTATATGGCAGTTATAAGACACCCAGAGAATTGGCATGGATCTCCGGGGTGGCCCTTTTCATTCTGACACTTTTGTTCGGGCTCACAGGATATCTGCTTCCCTGGAATCAGATTTCATACTGGGCCACAACCATTGTCACGGATACTGTGACCGTTTTTCCAGGGATCGGGCATTATCTGAAGCTGATCGTTCGCGGCGGAGAAGATGTATCGCAGGTCACCCTTTCCAGATTCTATGCCCTCCATGTGGTTGTGATCCCCATGCTGGTATCGGTCCTTATCTTCTTTCATCTCTTTACCATCAGAAAATATGTGATACCGAAGGATCTCCTTGCCCATGCAATCGTCATATTGATCATGTTCGGATTGCTGCTCTCGCTTGCAACACTATTTCCTGCACCCATACATACCAAAGCGGATCCGTTTAATACCCCTGCGAATGTGAAACCGGAGTGGTATTTCCTGGCTTCATGCGCTATCCTTGCACTGGCCGGAAAATTCGAATTTCTGGGGGGATGGGCCCCGAAGGCAATCGGGATATTTGCACAGATCGTTATCATCACTCTGCTTTTTCTTGTCCCCTTCCTGGACAAATCAAAGATAAGAAGTCCCAAAAGAAGACCCTTATCCATGATTCTCGGCACCCTGACCATATTTGGATTTATCATTCTAACCATTTTAGGGAAGTATATTTAGGATATGTTTGACAAAAAAAGGAAAAATATCATACGAAAAATCATCGGGTTTCTCCTTTTATCTCTTTTTGTGTTATTGATGTTTCCGGGTCCGGGCTGGGCAAGGGAACGAAAAGAGGCATCAAACACCTGTTATATATGTCATACACGAATGGGTAAGAAAACGGCTGAATGGGTTGAAAAATGGCGTATCAGTGTGCATGGTGAAAGCAATGTGAGCTGTTCCGGATGCCACGGCGGGGATCCGACTTCCTTCAATCGACCAAAGGATAAAAGCACGGGATATATCGGTGCGCCTTCCAGAGAGCAGATCCCGGAATTCTGTGCCAGATGCCACTCCAATCCCACATGGATGAGGCAGTTTAACAAGAGAACGGACCAGCTTTCCCTGTATAAGACCAGTGTTCATGGCCGCCAGCTTCTGGAAAAAGGGGATTTAAATGTAGCTACATGCACGGACTGTCATGGAAGGCACGAGATAAAGAGGTACTCCGATCTTGGCGCCCTGTCTCATCATCAGAAGATCGCAGAGACTTGCGCTAATTGTCACTCGGACCCGGAAAGGATGAAGCCATACAAGTTGCGCTCGGACCAATTGGAGCTATATAAGCTCAGCTATCATGGACAGATCCTCTATAATAAGATACCTGAAAAGAATCCTTCTCTGGTGCCATCCTGTCCTGAATGTCATGGCATCCATGGCGCCACCCCGGCCGGGGTGGCGGAGGTGGCCAACGTCTGCGGGAATTGTCATGCATCCACTCAGGGATACTTCGAAAGAAGCGGGCATTATGAATCCCTGGCCAATAAGGGGAGACCCCGCTGCATCGATTGTCATGCCTATCACGACATCCTCTATCCGACAATGGCACTGTATGAGGGAACCGAAAAGTATCACTGCGGTCATTGTCACAACATCAATCACAAGGATTATAACCTGGGCCAGGAGATAAAGTCCGCCTTTATATCATCCGAAAAAAGGGTGGATGATGTCTGGGAAAAGACCATCGAGATAGAAATCAATCCCGGGCTTGATGTAATTGATGAAAAGGATCAGTTGGAGGGGGCCCGCCGCTTGATACTCGAAGCCGTGCCTGTGAGCCATACCATGGATCTGGACGAGATTACAGTGTACACCAATGATGTCCTCGATATCGCCCAAAAGGTGGAAAACTCAATTGATGCCCGTCAAGAGGAATTCATCACCCGCAAGAAAGGGCTCTTTGCCACCCTGGTGATCCTGATCATCATCATCGGCTCCCTGCTGTATAAACGCTGGGTCATGCAGCTCGAACTCGATATCGATTCCGATCTCGAATAATCTCTTCCGAAAATATCACGTATTCATCCTTAAATATAACATTCTCATATTTCTTGGTGCCTTGAAAGGGCATGAGGGTATTAAAAATCAAAACCGATCCCTGTATGCTTCAGAAGCCGATAAAACCTAATCCCTGTTTCCCAACTGATGGCTGATTCGAACCGGCTTACCAGTCAGGCGGGCCTTTAATTCCTGAAACCGGTGCACCACCTCGATATGCCACCAGTTTTTGATGATCCATCCCAGCCTCATGCGGATAAACTTGACCGGCCATTCCAGATCCTTCTTATCGCAGATGGTGTTTTCATTCAGATTCCGAACCTTTGTCTGCAGGGCTGAGAGCTGTCTCTCCCTTTCCTTCTGGTCCTGGAGTTCCATGATCCGGTCAATCTCTCTTACGGTCTCCCTGGCCTGTATCATCCTTTTCTCGGTCTTCAGGCCTCTGCGCCTGTTGACCAGACCAAATTCCATCCGCATCCGGTTGATCTCAATGGCAGCATCATAAGAACTCTCCACGATCTCATCCCGGGTCATCCACTCCGTTTCATAGCTCAGGATATGCTTCCAACTGGGCTGTTCCATGGCCTCTCTGTGCTCTTTGACCGTTTTGCAGTAGATCTTGTATCCGAATTTCTCCGGGGTCTCGAAGGCCTCACTCCCGGGATCGATAAACGGCGCATACGGAGAGATAAACTGAAGGAGTCTCTTGGTATGTCCGAACCGCTCGTACAGCTTCCGGCAATATGCCACAGTCCCCCGCACGGATTCGGTATCCTGTTTTGGAACCCCGATGATATAAAAAAGGTCGATCCTTTCACACCCCAGCCTGAGGGCCGTATCGATCATTCTTTCCAATTCATCATTTCCATAGGGCCGTCCGAAAAATCTACGGATTCCCTCATCGTGGGATTCCGGGGACATCTCAATATTAAAACGGGGAATGGAGTCTGCAATCATCTCCAGTATATCGTCCGGAGGGGGCACAAAGAATTCAAAACCCGTGGGATTTTTGATTCCCTTTTTCTTCAAGGCCTTCAATAACCGGATGCCGTAATCCTTTCCGTTCTGAAGGATATCCCCGATGATCATGATGGGGGTATTCAGGTTCTTTGAAATCTTTCCGATCTCCTCTGAGAGCAATTCGGGATCGCGAAAGGCCGGCTTCTTTCGGTTTACGGATTTACTGAAAAAATAGGCGGAACCACCGCAGATCTTGCAATTGTGGGTGCATCCCCGCACATTGAGCACTGCAGTGGCAGGATACTCCAGCCAGTTGGCATAGGGTATATAACCTTTGAGGTCCCTATAGCGCATGACCTTTTTCATTACATAGGAGAAGTCCACCACAAAGCCGTTCAGGTCGGGAAGGACGTTGGTGATAGGATTCACCCGGGTTTTCCCCTGATTATCCCTCCATGTCAGATTGGGGATCTTGGCAAGATCCCCCTCCCCTGTACGGATGTAATCCATCAATTGCAGGAGGGGCTTTTCTGTGGAATCACCCCTGAGCACGTAATCTATATCCTTATAGTTATCGATCAGATCCTTATGGAAGTAGCTGGAGGAGAGTCCTCCGAAGACGACCGGGGTATCAGGATGATACCTTTTGCAAATCCTAGCCAGTTCGATACTGCCATGGCAGTGCGGCATCCAGTGAAGGTCGATTCCAAAGGCCAGAGGGTTCAGATCCCTGATCTCCTTTTCAGCATCGTATCGCATACTCTTTAACATCTTCAGTGCCACATTGATGATCCTGACCTGATAGCCATATCTTCCCAGAAATTCCGAGAGAACGACAAAACCAATAGGATACATCTCGAATATGGGCGTGGATGGAATGAGGTCGCTCACTGGACCGAACATGATGGATTTTTTTCTGAAATCATATATGCTGGGTGCATGAAGAAGCACTAAGTCAGCCTGACGCATCTTTCAACTCCTTATTCTTTAGTATCTCCTGTCTGAATTTATTGTGAGCCGGTGAATGCTCCCTGTTCTTTAATTCTGCAATAAAAAAATGCCGGACAAGTGGCACATCTTGAATGGACAAGGATGCAACCCTTTCCGCCTCCTCCAGATCTTTGATGGATATGGCCGAAAGGATCGAGATACCATATCCCGATTTGATACCCTGTTTTATGGCCTCGGTACTACCCATTTC
>JBLIRM010000062.1:0-15731 GCA_049472295.1 bacterium
TTAAGGCTCTAACGCTTCGCTTCGCTCAATTTGTCGAACTCGGGCTTCGCCCTCAGACAACGACAAATTTTAGCGCTTCGCTTCGCTAAGAGCCTTGGGCAAAAATTCCAATGCGCTCCTCAATGACATTTTTACAAGTCGATCAGCTCTCTATTTGTGACCTGCGAAACGCCCTTTGTTCGGGCTTCTACTATTTTACGACTCAGCACTGTAGAGGGCATCTGCAAAAAGCCGATCATGTCGCCTCAATGGCTTTTGGACGAACATGGGGGGAGGAAGGGAATAAGCGGGTATATACCTTGAGGTGGTTACAACTCCCAAGCGAGGGGTATATGCCTTGAGGTGATTGTGGACGAGTACTACAGCCTGTAGGCGAAGCTGAGGAAAAGCAAACCGATTGTCTGAGCCCGAAGGGCGAGTTGCGGTTTGCCCGAAGCGAGCCGTAGAGGCTGTAAACGAGGCAACCCAGAACCGAAAGGCATAACCCCTCTCATCAGCCCCTCTCGGATTGGTTGAATAAATAGGGAAGTCAATGATATTATAATATATTTTTTAAGTATAACCTTGATAGAAATCTTTTGTTCATATGAGAATAAGAGATAAAATAATCACTTTGAAGCACATTTTTGTTTTAAGAGATATCTTAAATTTTGATACAGAATAGATCATAGCGATATTTGAAAAATGTATTGAAAATATTTTAGAAGTTTAAGGGGGATCGATGAGATATTTTTTATCGGTTGTCTCAATGCTGCTGATTATCGAAGGGATTCCTTATTTCATGTTTCCAAAAAAGTTCAAGGAGCTTATAAGAATCATATTGGAAATTGAGGAATCCCATTTGAGGATTACCGGTTTCCTGCTGATGGTTTCAGGATTGATTCTCCTCTATCTGACCATGAGGTAAGGGGGATGAAACGTTTTATCAGAGGGGTTGCTTTATATTCGGGTGGATTGGATAGTATCCTGGCTATAAAACTGCTTCTGGATCAGGGGATTCATGTGGAGGCATTGATTTTTCGAACCCCTTTTTTTGGGGGGGACAGACCAGATCCCATTCCGTTTCTGGCGGATTGTGCTAATTTAAAACTCCATATGATAGATATCACGAACCAGTTCCTAATCATCCTTGCCTCTCCCAAGTATGGTTATGGTAAACAATTAAACCCATGCATTGATTGCAAGATTTTAATGTTAAGGGAAGCAAAATCCTTTATGGAAAAAATGGGTGCGGATTTTGTCTTTACTGGTGAGGTTTTGGGGCAAAGGCCTATGTCTCAACGGCGGGATACTTTAAGGCTCTTGGAAAAGGAATCCGGATTGGAGGGAGTATTGCTCAGGCCTCTTTCCGCCAAGCTCCTTCCACCGACACGGATGGAAGAGGCCGGACTGATAGACAGGGAGCAGTTGCTTGATTTGAGTGGGAGATCAAGAAAGAGGCAGATAGAAATGGCGAACGCCTTGGCATGGCAAGATTATCCCACCCCTGGCGGTGGTTGTTTATTAACGGATGCCACATTTGCTAAAAGACTGAGCCCTCTTTTAAAGAAGGGGATAAATGACCCGGATATCATCGGATGGTTAAGGATCGGGCGTCACTTTATACTTCCCGGGGATATACGGGTCATCGTGGGGCGAAACCAACTCGAGAATACACGGATCCTGAATAGGGCCAAAAAGGAAGAGATATTGATAAAAACTACTGTAGTTCCGGGGCCGGTGGCAATTGTTTTAGGGGATTCATCACCGGAGATGATAAGGCTTGCAGCTTCCATTATGGCCGGTTATAGTGATTTCGAAGCCGGGAAAGAGGTGGCAGTCGCTTTGGGTAAGGGGGGGGACTTTACAGAAGAGATGATGGTATCACCTCTCTCAAGAAAAGATGTGGAGGTGTATAAGGTTTGAAGAGACAATATTCCCGAAATAGAAAAGTCCGTTCCGGAATATCGATTATAGGGATCTGTCTTATCATGCTCATGCTGGTTTCAGTATCTCCTCTTTCTGCTATTGCCAAAGACAGTGGTATACCTGAAGATATTGTGAGAGCTGTAAACTATTTTCATGATGGTCGCTATAAAAAGGCATTCAAGGCATTCGAATCGGTTATACAGAGGGATCCGAATACCCCTGAAGCACAGGAGGCCCTCTACTATAGTGCTGAATGTCTTTATGCATTAAAGGAATGGGCTGGTGCGGTTGAGAGATATAAAAAATTTCGTATGCGCTCTCGCAATGGGGGGGAGATCGATCGTTTATTCCCTAATTATGCCGACGCCTTGCAGTATACTGGTGATCTGTCCGGTGCGATAGCAGTTTATGAAGAGTGGCTAAAGATTCACAAAGACTCATCCGAATCACAAGGGATCCCGGAGCGTCTTGCGGGATTGAAATATAGATTCGCCGAAGATTTGATGAGGCAGGGAGAATATGAACAGGCGAGTAATATCTTGGCCGGACTCCTGGAAGATGAAAAGGCAATCGAAGATCGGTGGAGAGTATTAAAAAATCTTGGAGACTGTTTTTATTTTTTGAAGATGTGGTCTGACTCCATTGGGATCTATGAAGAATTCCGTAGGGAATATCCTGAATATCTATTCCAGGAACAAACCAGTTATCAGTTGATGTCAGCCAGGTTTGCGCATAAGGAATGGGCATCTGCCATTCAGGAAGCGGATCGGTTCCTGAAGAATTACCCGGAAAGTCGATCAAGGCTCAAGGCCATCTACCAGAAGGCATGGGCATTATACCGGTCAGGAGAATACCAAAAGGCAGTGGATTTCTTATTCAGCCAACCCGAGATCATACCCAAACTGGAATGGCAAAATAGTGATCCTTGGATGAAAGCGGAAGAAGAGAGGTTATGTTGGAATGATGCTGAGCCGATTGCCTATTTCAGAAAGATGATCAATGACAAATCGCATGACCCCAATGAAAACAACTATTGGCTTGCCCATATAAGACTCGCTGGGGCCCTGTGGAAAAATTGGAAATTTCAGGATGCTTCTGAGATTTACAGAAAGATCAGAGACAGCCGTGCAAATAAGGATCTAAAGATTCATGCAATGATTGAAGAAGGGGAGGCCTGTTTTGATCAAGGATGGTACAAAAAGGCCTATGATATCTTTTCATCGGTTATTGAAAATGGACATGATTATCCCTCTGCAGACAAGATTTTGTTTCTCACTGCGGAATCACTCTGCCGAATTAACAGATTGGAGGAGACCCGGGGGCTTTTTCGGAGTCTGGCAGAAAGATTCGATGAAAGTCAATATATGGAGGAAACAAGATGGAGACTGGCTGAACTTTTTTACACAGAATGCGATTTCCGAAGGGCCCTTGAGTCATTGGATCAGTTTATTAATCAATATCCGGATTCTACTTTTTTGAGTCAAGCGATTTATTTGATGGGATGGAGTCAGATATATTTACAGGAATTATCAAACGCTGAGAGGACATTTAAAAAATTACTTCAGTACAATCCGCAAGGGGATTTGTTCATCCGGACACTTTTTTCTCTGGGACAGATCTGTTTCCATAAAACAGATTATGATCAGGCAAATCAATACTTCTCCAAGATTGTATCGGAATCTAAAGATGACCTCCTGATAGAAAAGGCTAAATTTTTTATCGCATTAGGCCATTTTAGCAGGGGAAGATACAGCCTTGCAGAAAAGGGTTTCGAGGAGGTTCTCAATGATAAAGGTGGCCATGTAAAGCGGGACGTATTCATATTACTGGGCTGTACATGGCAATCGGAAGGTCAATTCAAAAAGGCGAACACAGCATTCAAAAAAATCCTCGAGACCTATCCCACATCCTTCTATTCCGGGATCAGATTGCCCCTGGTATGGCGATTGGCGAAAAATTCTTATATCTCCGCTGACTATCATGGGGTCCTGAATTGGATCGATCTGATATTATGCGAGGCATATGATACGCCTTATCGCAATGTCGCGCGGGTTCTTAAATTACAGTGTCTTCTGGACCTGAAGGACTATAAGGGATATCTGGAGATGTGCGATCCCTTTCTTGATCATAATCCAATGATGGGAGGGGATCCCTCCGGGGATTTTGAAAAGGTCAGGCAATTGGTAAAAAAGGGTGAAATCCGCAAGGCCATGAAGCTTTACAATGACCTTGCCATTGATTACGCAGGTTTCCCTGAAGAAGAGGAAGCCTTGATAGGCTTGGGCATGACTCAGGAGAGACAGGGGCATTACAGGTCAGCCCTTAGGACATTTTCGCATGCGATGGACCGCTGTCAGGGAATGGATGCGAAATTGAAAATCCATCAGGCCATGGGTGAGATATTGTACAGAGAAAAGGCCTATGAATTTGCGCAAAGACATTTTGAAAAGGCATACTCTCCTCTATCTCCCAAGGACCTTCGGGCAAGGGCTGGCTTTTTTCTGGGATTAGTTTATCATGTGCAGGGCCGGAAGGGATCTGCCCGGCAGAAATTTGCTGCTGTTCTTGAGACGGATATTCTGGAGGATCTCACAAATATTGAGAAGATGGAATTGGGATTTTTCCTTGAGGATGAATCTGAATTTGACATGGCCATCAATATTTTTCACAAAGTGCTTGAATCGGAGAAGAATGAAAAGATAAAGGCGGAGGCCCAGTATTGGATCGGTCAGTGTTATCAAAAAAAGGGGGATTTTGAAAAAGCTTTGCATGAATATCGTCAGGTCAACAAGCTTTACCCGGATGCCCATATTTGGGATGTAACCGCAAGATTTAAATCTGCTGAAATCTATGAAAACATGGGAGATCTGAAAAAGGCGCTTGCCCTTTACAGAAAGGTTGAAAAGCAGGGCCAAGGTGAATCCTATGGTCGGTTTGCAGCAAAGAGGGTTGATCAGATCCGGAAATTGATTAAAATAAAAGAAAAAGGGGGTGTAAAAAAATGAAATTACGGAAAAGGCAAATCGAGTCCATTACTGATAACATTGCCGAAGAATTGACCGAAGAGGGTTCTGTGAGTTGTGAAGATATTGATGAGTTTAAATCATTGATCCGCAGACAAATCACAGAAGATCTCATGATAGAGGACAAACTTAATGATGAAGTAAGACAGATTTTGGAGGCACATTCCTCAGAGATTAGACAGGGCAGTATTGAATATCATAAAATGTTCAAATTAGTTAAGGAAAAATTGGCCAAGGAAAGGAATATCATACTTTAAATCCGGAAAAGATCGGCAGTGATTATGACTGAATTCAACTCAGTGATTTTTTTACGAGGTTATCAATAATTTTGAAGGGATCATTTTGATATAATCCCAAAAAAAGATTATGATAAGGAGGTGATTATGAGATTAAGCAGATCCAAAATCAATCAAATTTCACATGTGCTTATTAAGGCATTAGAGGAGAATCCTTCTATTGAGTTGTTAAAGGATGCAAATTCGGTCCGTCTTGATATTGTCAGGATCATAACACGGGAGTTGAAAATGGAAGAAGAGATAGATGAACTTGTCCGAAAGAAACTCTCTTCTTACTCCAGAAATATACTTGAAGGAAGTCAGGAGTGGGACGTGCTCTATCATAAAATTTATGAAGAGGAAATGAGCAAAAAGGGTCAATAGATATTTTGGGCTTGCTTTTTTGTTTTTATGTGGTATACTTAATTTATATAATAAAATAAGCAATTCAATATAATAAAAATCATATCTTTTTTTGCATCTTTCATCTCTGTTTCATTCATGGACTATGGCCTCCAAGATTTTTTAAAAAGAGGGTTTACCCGTAAGGAATTTTTTGAGGCTTTCGCTCAGCATAGTATTCACACCTTATGGCTAGTAAAGGCCTTTTCTCCTTCAAATGCCCTGGCTTGGTTTACATCCAAGAAGGCAGCTGAGCAGGATCCCGTTGTCGAAGCTCGATATTATCGAAAATTAGAGGGCGGATCAGTACAGTGTCTCCTGTGCCCGCACCAGTGTGAGGTGTCAAAGGGTGACCGTGGTGAATGCGGCGTTAGGGAAAATCGAGAAGGTACTTTTTATACCCTTAATTATGGACGTCCTTGTGCGTTACACGTTGATCCGGTTGAAAAGAAACCGCTTTTTCATGTTTTACCCGGATCCAGGGCCTTTTCTCTAGCCACAGCGGGATGTAATTTGAACTGTCTTTTTTGTCAGAATTGGCAAATATCCCAAGCCCGGCCGGAGGAAATTGAGTACAAAGAGATGTCTGCGGATGATATTGTACAGAGAGCCAAGGAAATGGATTGCCCTTTGATTGCTTATACTTATTCAGAACCGACTATTTTTTTTGAATATATGCTTGAAATAACCAAAAAGGCCCATGAGAAGGGACTGATTAATACCTGTCACTCTAATGGTTATATTAATCCGGAGCCTCTGGCGGAATTGTCTCAATTTATGGATGCAGCCAATATTGATCTTAAGGGTTTCAACGAGAAGTATTACTCTGAGATCTGCGGAGGAGAGCTTCAGCCTGTACTCAGAACGCTAGAAAAGATAAAAAAGAAAGGAATCCATCTTGAATTGACCAATTTGATTGTTCCTTCCAAGAATGATCAAATGGATGGGATAAGAAAGATGAGCAAATGGATAAAGACCGAGCTCGGGCCGGATGTGCCACTTCATTTTTCTCGATTTTATCCAAGATATAAACTGCGTAATCTTCCACCGACACCCGAAGAAACTTTGAAAAAGGCCAGGGATATTGCCATGGAAGAAGGTCTTTATTTTGTTTATATAGGAAATGTCCAACCGGGACATGGGGCAGAAAACACCTATTGTCCACAATGCAAAAAGATTGTTGTGGAAAGGAGGGGATACGCCGTTCAAAGAATCGAGTTAAAAGGAGGGGAATGCCCTAATTGCGGTCGATCGATATCGGGTCTTTGGAATAAAACTGACAAATTTCAATGATAAAGGAGGTTGACAAAGAAAGATCAAATACTTATAATCAGCAAGATGTTAATATGTATCAAAAAGAGGGGATTCTTTTATTTGAGAAACATAACCATTAAAGGAGGTGTGATCTCATGTCGAGAAAATTTTTTATTTCCTTGATCTGCTTGATATGCCTGTGTATGATTCTCTCCTTCAATACCGCTTCAGCGGATTTAGGTGTGGAAGTCTTGATTTATACAGGCAAGATTGCAGTGACCAGCCAAAATGAAGTCTCAACAACCTATAGCATTCCTCAGGAAATAAAGGCACTTCCCGATAATACTGTCGTCGAATGCATTGATGGCGTTGCCATCCTCAAGGTCGGAGAGGTCCAGGTTGTGATGGAGGCCGGGGATAAGCTCCAGGTTTCTATCAATGGTGAGACAGGCAAAATGGATATGGTTTGTCTGATTGGAGAGATCGAGGCCCTGCATGGAGAGAGTTTCTTCAAGATGGCTATCGGACAAACACTGGCACTGAATAGTCAAGGAATTCCGGTTGTTGATGCTGCTGAAGGCGTTCAGATGCCCACCAGAATTGAAATAAGGGCTAAATTATCCGCGCCGCAAGCAATTATGGATAATGATCCAGAAGAACCCATTTACACCAGTCCTCATTTTTAATGGCCTTTTTGGGGCCGGAAGGTTGTTTTGTCAAATTTATAAATAATTCAATCGGGATAACAAAAAGGGGAAAATCCCCGGAAGAAAGTTTATAATCGGCTAGATTTTTTAGCTTTTTCAGATTAAAGTTTGCATATGATTTTGATTAGATTCTTTCACTTACGACTTATCCAAACAATTCTTGGTTAGGAGGGAGGGGTAAGAAGGTGAGACAAGATATTAAGCAATATTTTGTTTTATTAATCATTGGCCTTTTTATGGCCGGTATATGTTTTGGCATGTGCCCTGGCAATGTCTCTGCGGAACCGGAATGCGCGCTAATCGTTGAACCGTTACTTCCGGGTGAAAACAGGACATTCGAAGTGGTTCAGCCTATCAGGATGAGAAGCATTGCAGGGTGGGAGACTGCCAGTTTTTCTGCCGGTCAAACGAAGACCATTGTTGAGGACGCTGCGGATGCCTTAGTGAGCGCCCAGAACGCAACAGACAAAGGCTGGGTCTTCAATCTTGATACAGGCACCACAACTGCGGACAACATCTATGGTGCCGTAGGACTTGGTTTGCTGAGGGCTTACAACATGACCAAAAGCAAGTCAGGTGTCGACATCGAAGCAAGCAATCCCAATTATTTAACTGCAGCCGGAGACGTGGCGGACAAAATCAGAGAGGGCGGTTTTTCTTTGCAGGCGACTGATTATATATTTTTGAAATATTATGCAGAAGTAATTGGGGATGCCAACTATAGCAACTATGGAGATACCGTTCTCAATGCCGTTATTATTGATACCAATACCCCTGCAGAGGTTGCTGCTTGGCTGGATACCATCGATGATGATCAGGGGAAACTATGGCAGTTGGCCAACTGGGTGGAGGTGTTCCAGCTTTATGGTGATGCCTCTTATGCGGATGCTGTGGTTACAAAGATTCTCGATTATGATGCTACAGCAGGTACAGGGTCGGACATGGTTCGCGGTTTTGTTTACGACATGTCCAACAAATATGTCCGGACACTGGATCAGGCGAGAGTGGTAGAGGTGCTCAAGAGATATTACAGCACGACCCATGCCACTGAGATTGCCCAGGGATTGGCCCTCTTAAAGGACCTGCAATATAACAATGGCTATTTCAGATGGGCTTGTCAGCTCAATGTCAATGATGTCACCCTGTTCCCCAGCGTCATGGTTCAGGATCAGGCCTGTGCATTAAAGGCTATGGCATTTAATGCACAGACGACATTTGATAATTACGATAACCATTTAGGGGTCTTTTGGGGTGCGAATGCCCTAATGGAGATGCAGGATCTTGGCGGTGGCTTTACCACCGACAAACAGACGATCAATATCTCTGAGTATAATGCAGAGGCCCTGGATGCTTTACATAGCAGTTGCAGGGAAGGGGATGTGGACAGAAGTGGCAAGGTCATGCCGTGGGATGCCTTGAATACCCTTAAAGCTGCGGTGGGGATGATCGACCTTGACGGTCCGGCGCTTCTTGCTGCGGACCGGAATGGTGATGGGGCGATTACTGCAATGGATGCCTTGAAGATACTGCAATCTTCCGTTGGTAAGGATATAGCAGTGACTGTGGGTGATAGTATCAGTGACAGTGACACCCTATAAAGTGTATTCCGTTATTTTTCAAAGCGATTATGAAGTATGGTTTAACTCACAGTGATTTTAAATAAGGCCAATCAGGCTGAAATGCCTGATTGGCCTTACCTATTATACTTTGGGTTAAGCAGATAATCATGGCTGCTTCCCAAAAAAGATTAAAGGTTTTCTTTGCCCTATTCCTTTCTCTATGTCATATATGAATCTCTGATGCATCTTTTTGATATGTCATCATTCGGCTGAAGCAGAGGGAGGGCGGGAGAGATTAACATTATTGACAAATCGAAAACCGAGTGATATGTTTTACAATACATGTCATATGATTTCCATTTCAACGCAGACAATGCAAAAGTCTTTTATTTTTCTAAGTCATTCGAGAATATACTTGATTCCCGCTTACTTTAATTAACACCAATGATCCAGAGATCACAACGAAGGATGAAGCTTCTAAAAACAGATAATTAGTTGAAAGGTTTCATATAAAAGCAAGAAAATAGAATAAGGGGGTGATTATTGCTTCAAATCTCTTTTTACCTGATTTGGATATATAAATCTATTGAAATCATAGAAAGTCTTCCAAGTATTACAGAACTTTATGCATCGTAGTTAAACCTAAATAAATTCAGGAAGGAGGTTTGGATAGGATGAGAAATAGGGAGGGGAAGACCCTTTTTTGTCTGATCGTATGTCTGTCAATCATATTAGGGATAATGTGTTATGCCCCTGCATTTGCCGTCACAGTGAGTATCCCCACGGGGTTAAAGGGTATTCAAGGAAAAACCGCTTTGGTCCCTGTGCGAATCGATACATCTGTTTCATTGAGCGGCTATTTGTTGGATGTGACCTATGATCCCAATGTCCTTCAGTTTTCCAGTGTTCTGTCGATAGCCAATCTGATTTTGGATGATGAAGATATACCGGACCCGAACGTAGCACTCGAAGATCTGATCGCTGTGAATGTGGATCCCAATGCGGGTAAGGTGTCCATTGGTGTGATTAATTTTTATCCATTGGCGGTCATCGGGGACCTGCTTCACCTGAAATTTATGGTGCTTTCTGTTGCAACTGATTCCGCTATTATACCCAGCATCGAATCCGGTACAGGGAATGATCTTTCCGGTGCAGATATCTCTGCAGGTTCCATTACAACAACCCTCACTGCTCCATCGGAAAAATGCCAGATCGATGCGGTGTTTGACCCGGGTAGCCTCCCTAATCAGGTGCTGGTTAATCTGAAGGGTGCGAACGCTTCCGGAGTGGCTGTGAGTCAAAACTATTACTGGAGCAGATTCTCCGATCCCAATGTGGTTAATTTTGTCGTGGATCCAGGGAGGTATCAGATCATTGCAAAATCAGAGGGTTATGCCACATTTTATACCGGCTATTTTGACTGTAATTCCAATGATTCCTTGACCAAAACGATTCTGATAACCAAGATACTGAAACCTTCCTACACCGTGTCCAGAAAAGATATCGTCACGGATCCCAATAAACCAAGGGTCCGGTTGACCTTTACATTTATTGAGCCTGATGGTGATCCCGTGGCCTGGGATACATTTAACTACTCCCTGAACCTCGAGTTTTTCAATGCATCCAATGACTCGGATCATAATGGAAGGGTGGATGCTTCAGGGGTAAAGGATCCAAACGGCCCAAGCAAGGTGTTTACGGCCGGCGATCTGGTGAGCGGAAAATTCGTTTACACTGTTGATTTGGGCGATCCAAATTTCCTTATGACTGATGGGACAGATCCAAATATTGATCTTGGATTGGCATATGATGCCTATGTGTTTGCGTTCAGGACTGAAAGGGGTGCGACCTGGACCGATCCTACGAGTGCTTTTCTTGATCCGAACAGGGTCCGTATCCATCGCTATGTGGTCAGGGCTGTCAACACAGCAAAGACCAAGGTTGCGGCCCAGGCAAAGACAAGCGTCAATCTGAGAGACGAGATCGCCACCAAGGGATATATTGCCATTCAGATGGATACCAACAGTGTGAATGACCCAGCAGTTTACAACATAATAAAGAATGTTGATCCGAACAATGATTTGCAATCCCTCAATATGGAATTTGATGCCAGTTTTGCGGATATAGATCTGTTTACAACTGCGGCCGATCCCAATACGCCTCTTGATCCAAATACGGATGTCGATATATCGGTGGAGTATAATACTGGGGCCAATACCGGACTTAATTCGTCCTATCCGGGAGTGGGTGACCCCAATGATATGTTTGTGGTTTCCATAGAATTCACGGATGCAGACGGAGATACAGTGCTATATAATGCGGATCCGGATCATTGGGTGGCTGGCGTGCCCCTGATTTTCTTTGACATGCCTTTACCTGGGCCACTTCAGGACCCGAACCTCACCCCTGAGGAGATCATGAGTGATTATTTGATCACCACAAGCGCCCAAAAATATAGTCCTGACCGATATGGCCTCTATTATAAAACCTCTGGCAGTAATGTTCCGGAGCTTTTCATCCCGGATGCCGTGGGAGGCACTCTTAGCGTATTCGAGCAGGACGGGGTGATGATGGCAAATATCGGAACACCTCATGCCAGCGATTGGTATGTGGGAGAGGGCCCCGGTCCCATTCCGTCAGGTGGTGGCGGTGGCGGTACCTGTTTTGTGAACACATTGATGAATGATTAAATCTCTGCGGAATAGGATGATCATGAGATAGATCAATTGCTCAGATTTTGGTTAATAAAAAAGGGGGCCTTTATTTTGGCCCCCTTTTTTCATCGATTGAATATGATGGGGGGGATCTTCAACCCAAATGGATTCAGGATTATTCAAAGTCCCCTCTGTGTCATTCTGATTTATTGCTTATAAAGAATATAGCCATCTGTATTCCGGATCTCAAATCTATCACCCGTTATACGTCCGAAGAAAGGCAAAGTGGTTTGCCATTTTGAGGTTTTGGATTGTATGCGACTCAGGCTGACGTCTTTACCGATTTTTTGGGACAGGTCCCTTGTTATCTGATGGGAGTCTATTACTTCATTCAATGGCGGGTGAAGAGTGATCAGGTTTATTCCGGGTTTTATTTGCTGGGTCAGTAGATTAATCTGGGATTCCAGATCGGGATTATCCCACTTCCCTCGAAATGCCTTGCAGAAATCCATTCCATTCACATATAAGATATTCCCACGTAGCGAATCGATTGGAAAATCCGCCCCTTCGGGTTGATCGTTTTGCCAGCAGGTTTGGTTCCATTTCAAGGTATTTGGGTCAATGGCCATGAGGCGATGGATCTTATCACCATCGTTTTGGCCCAGATAGGATAATAATTCGTGTGAATGACTGTACTCTTGTGGTGGCAAGGTGGGATATCCGAAAAGATTCAGCCCTTGCTCGAATTGGCATGCCATCTTGTATCCCTCATTCAGAATATCAAAGTCTCCATCCGGATTGCTGACAATAATATCTAAAGTGAGCCCATGAGGCAGTGATATTGCTGGTACCAGGATTGAAATGAGTCCGTTTTCAAGATCCAGTGACCTATCGGAAATTTGAAATGAGCCAATCACAGGGATGGTATCCTGTTGAAAACCTGTTCCGTATATCGTAATGTTTTGAGCTTGCCAGCAAAGACCCTCGGAGGGTTGAACGGATAGGATATGAATATTTGAGCTAATCAAGGGCTGAATGACAATCTCCCCGGGGTCGCATAAGGCATTTTGTAAATCATTGGCAGGAGAATCGATGAATGCCATATCAAGAGTGGAATGGCTTTTTTGCATCGGATAGCATCTTTTGGATGAGAGTCTGATCTTCATGAAGAGACCTGTGTTTTTAATAGGATATTCTTTATTAAGATACCAGGCAATGCCTGCAACATTGATCCTTCCGGGTGGGGTCTCATGGACTTCCATCAACAGGTTTTGGGTTAGGGCATAATTTCTTTCCTCATCCCAACCCAGATAGGTAAGGATATCCGGATCGTATTCTATGATGAAATCCCAGGCATATATCCCTTCCGGTTCGTTGGAAACCAGAGTAACCGGGACCCATCCGGAATCATCCAGATGAATGGTGTATTTGGGTATAGAAAATTTAATAACAGGGTATGCCGTTTTATGGAAAAATATATTGTGAAAAAGTAGGCATATGAAAATGATAATAGCCAGACTTTTTCTTTTCATAAGATATATAATTACTGCAATTATGTTTGATTATGTACTATTATAAAGCATATACGTATCAGCAATCATTTTGCCTTAAAAAAAAATAAAAGATTGATTCTTATAGTTATTTTTAAAGAGATGTTACAGCATATAGACTGAAATCATCCTACACTTAACTTGTTATTATATCATTATTCGCATTCAAATAATATACCATCTCTGAATTTAGATCATTTGATTTAGTCATATCCCAATCCCTTTTAAATCCCTGATGTTTGATCTATTGAAAAAAAATTTAAACGGGCAGGAATAGAAGATATGTGTAAAAAGATTCATATTTATGAATCTTATTACAGTTAAGATTGAGATGACCCTTATTTTTATTCGAAAGGAAAAAGGTTAGCAAACGATAAATGCAAGAAAAATTGGAGATTAAAGCATAATAAAGCGATTTTTGAATGATCGGCAGAAAAAAATATTATGGCATATAATTTGCTTTATTTAATACTATTGTTCTATATCTGAATGAGTTATTATAGATAAAGGCTTGTAACCTCTTGATTTTGTTGATAATTATCGTTAAAAACATCAAAATATTTGATTATTGAGGAGTTGAAAAAAGATTATAGTATGAAAACTTGACAATCTTGTTAAGGGTCATTGATTAGCGCATCTGGAATTTTTTGTGGCAGAGCGAGTCTATAGAGTCTTCAAGACATTATATCAACCCAGGAAATGATTTTTCCCGAGTTTGGGAAAAGATTTTAATGTAAAAAATGTATTTAAGCTATAAAAGGGTTGCCAACGTAATTTTAAGGTGTATAATTATAAATATAGATATCATTTATTTTGTCTATATTGAACACTTTTAGAAATTAGGATTTGCCGGCCACCTGGTTAAAGGAAAAACGGCTAAATTCTTTAAGATGTTAATTGAGATCCGTTAACAAATAGGGAAGATCCCCTCGCCCTGATTGTTAGAGGGTCAAATTAGGTGGTGCGGTTTGATGTAATATCCCGATTGAACCCGTTTAAACAGAAGTCTGGCTCAGGAAAGGGGGAATGACAGGATAATAATGTTTAAAATAGGATAGTCAACGGGGCACATCCTGTTTAACCTTCTTGGTTTAACCCGAATTGCTATCATATTGACTGTAAAACCTTTTCCTTGTCTTGGATGGCAAAGGTGGAAAAGGTGAGTCGTTTTGGGGTTAAAGAGTAAGGAGGTTAGATGATGGCAAATAAACTTATAAGAAGGATACTGGTGGGCATGTGGGCCTTACCAATCCTTCTGATCATATTTTCACTATGTTGTCCCACCGAGGCTGTAATATATGAAGTATCCCCGCCTAAAGTCTCTTTTGGTTTTATAGGAGACACGTATGAATTACCAATCCATATTTCTTCAATTGTCGGATTGGACGCCTGGTATGTAAGTATAGATTTTGATCCGGCCGTCTTATCCCCAACCCTCGATCCTAATGATGCCCCAAATATTATCAGTACTTCTTTTACTGATTATTATCATTTGGCAATCAGCGAATATCCTCAAGAATCCGACCCCCCTGACCCGGACAAGAAAAGACTGACTGTAGCAGGGATTTTCAAATATGATGATCCCGGTGCCGGTACACCTACAGGTCCTGGGGCGCTTTTTAAGATTGAATTTTATGTGATGGACTCAAACGTGCCTGCAGCCAGTGATATAGAGGTGTTGGTCGAACCGGATCCCAATGCAGGAGCAGGGGCCCCTGAACTTCTTGCAGGGCCAAAAGGGGTCTTTTATGCTGAGACTGTGCATTATGAATTGGGATTTAACAAAAGCCTTTATAGAGTTAATAGGGACAATAAATTTATCATTCCAATATCCATAAACAGTGTGAAAGATCTTCAGGCATGGGAAATGACGTTAACTTATAATAGTAGTTTGATGGAATTCAATCAATTATTGACGACAGCTCTGACACATGGTTATGAGTATCTGACTTATCATGAAATCACACCCGGAGTTGTGCGAATTGCTGGAATGGTTCAAGACAGGCCTTCCGGGGGATCGGGTAACTTCTTGAATCTTCGATTCAAAGCTAAGAAGACGGGTACAAGTAGAATTTTCATCAGCTATCCCAATGACAAAGGAAATCAATTGGGTTCCACTAAAACCTCTATCTCTACCAGAGTCAATATCTCCCAGCCTGGTTCTTTAATAGGGCCTCCTGTGACAGTTCCCCTTGGTATTTTCGGTGGATTTCAATTCCCCAGTTTTTTTCAATATCCGGTTTTTTATCCGACGGCCCCTTATTTCGGGACACAATTTTCAACCATAACTCCATACACATTAGGATATATGCCTTGGCATTTTCAGACGTTTTATTATCCCGCCGCTATCCCTTCTTTTGGTTTTGGCGGATCGAATTATGGTTGGTGGTTTTTTCAAA
>JBLIRM010000063.1:0-5640 GCA_049472295.1 bacterium
ACCAATTGATTTTTTTTTTTTTTTTTTTATATTTTTATAAATCTTCGTGGCTTTTTTTTTTAAAAAAAAACGCCCGCAGGAGGAGATTTTTATACTCCTCCTGCGGGCGCGGGTGTTAAATCTTTCCCCTTTCAAATTTCCAAAATTAGCGCATTCATTAAGTAATAGGTAGTGGACCTATCGGCGGAAAAGCCATAGCAGCCGGAAAGAGTCCGGCAAATGTAGGAACCGTGGGCGGAACACCAAAAATAATCGGTGTGGGGAAGAAAGCGGGAACGCCTCCGAAAGTGGGGGTGGCTAAAGCAGGTGCAATCATAAGGGGAGTTGCCGCAGGCCCCCCGGGAGCAAAAGTCGGTACAGGTGCAAGCGTGGGTGCGGGTGCGAGCATCAGGGGTGTTATACCGAAACCGCCCCCAATGCCAGGGGTAAAAGTGGGAATAGGTGCGAGCATGGCAGCAGGAAAAGCGCCAGCCGCTGCAGGAACCGTGGGCGCAGGTGCGAGCATCAGAGGTGTTATACCGATACCGCCCCCAATAACAGGGGCAAGAGTAGGAGTTGGTGCGAGCATGGCAGCAGGAAAGGCGCCGGCAGCTGGAGGAACTGCAGGCACAGGTGCGAGCATCAGGGGTGTTATACCGAAACCGCCCCCAATGCCCGGTGCAGTTGGAATGGGCGCAACCATGAGAGGGGTTGCTGCAACGCCTGGGGCCATTGGAGTGGGAATGATTATGGCATTTCCGTTAGATGAAACCAATCCTAATACTCCGATAACAAGAAAGCTGATAAATATGGTTTTCAAAAATTTTTTTTTCATCACTAAACTCCCTTTCTCCTTGATGGAATATTATTAATTGAATCGATTGAGTTGCAGATTATCCCCTTATGTCTCAGATTATGGCAAGGATTGACTTGGGGGATTCAAAATCAGGGATAAATTGCATCACCTCCATCCTTATAATCGCCCTCCGTCCTGCCAAAAGGGTCTTTAGATTTAAAAAAAATATTTATAAAATCCGATCCGAAATATCTTGAGACATTCTTCCTTTGGATGTGCATTATTTCAATGCATATCATTTCACAGAAAACGATAGATATCTTTGATGAAGGAGATAGATTCTCATTTTGAAAGATTAAACGAGATTTTGATGGATAGATTAAGAAGCGATAGCTTAGGAAATGATCCGGAAATTCAGAATGAAAAAATGACCATTTCAGCCTTGACTGGAGATGCAAAATACAGTTTTATTTTGCATAAGAGGAGAAGAGCGATCACAGCTTTTTCCGGGTATGGATAATAGTCTAATGAAAGAATCTTTGAAGACAGCTTCGAAAAGCAGGGGAACATGATATGGAAAAGTATTATTTTTATAAAAAATATATAAAAGAGCTTTTATAATTACCTTTTAATCTAACTAAAAGTATATAGAAAAAATATTAAAAAGTCAACATAAAAATACATAACAAGTACATATATTTTTTATAAAATACTTACGAATATACATAAAACTTTGGATGGCTCATTTGAACTTTAAACCTTTTATTATTTTTTTAAATCTGCTGAAAATCAATTTATCCACTCAAAAGGACAAAAAAATACGAATTTCCCTGAGGCATTTGACTTATTTTACTCAATCCACAATAATAGTCCGAATGATTATTGAATTCATTCAGCTTTGAGAGGGGCTTATGCCTTTCGGTTCTGGATTCTCCTGGTATACGGCCTGTAAGGCTCGTTGCGGGCAAACAGCAACTCTCCTTTAGCCAATGGAGAAGCAAATATACGCTTAATAAACTTCGAGCCTGATAAGAAATAATGTGAGGAGACAGTTATGTTAGTAAGGGACATAATGAAAAAAGATCTGGTCACAGTCAGGCGTTCGACCATGTTAAGGGAGTTGATTCGTAGATTACAGGACTTTCACACATTTCCTCTGGTTCCGGTGGTGGAGGAGGACAATCGGTTAATCGGAACGGTTGCCTTTCATAATCTCATCGATGTCTTCCAGCCCTATGAGTCAAGTCTGATAAAGGCCATTCCCTTTTTAGAAAGGGAGGAAGTCGATATTTTCGAGTTGGAAATCAGTCCTGAGATGGCTACCTTGATCGTGGTGGATGATATTATGGAGACCAATATCATGACTGTTTCCGAGGAGGACACCTTAGAGAAAGCCTACAATCTGATGAAAATCCATTCTATTGACAGACTTCCTGTGATTGATCGAAAAAATAAACTCGTAGGGATGATCGGGGTCTTCGACATTTTAGTGGCACTTTTTAGGGACAAAGGGATTATCGGGGATTAGAATCCATGCACACCAGTTTTGAGATGAACCCTATCTTGGCTGTGGGGATATTGATCATCATCGGTTATCTCGGTGGCATGGCTGCCAAAAAGGTAAAGTTTCCCAGGATCAGCGGTTATATATTTATTGGTATGTTATTGGGTGTCTCATTCTTGAATATCATTTCACAGGAAGTGATTCATGGCGGCCTTAATATAATTACGGATATCACCCTTGGTATTATTGCCTATCTGGTCGGCGGAAGTCTGAGCCTTAGTTCGTTGCGAAGGGTTAGAAAGGATATCGCCTGGATTTCACTGCTCGAAGCCTTGGGTGCCTGGATTTTTGTCACAGTGATTATATTATTGATCGGTCCTTTGATCGTCAAACTGAATATTGAAAAGATCATCTTCAGCCAGAGCTATCTCCCCATGGCACTCATCCTTGGGGCCGTATCATTGGCTACGGCCCCTGCTGCCACGATAGCCATCATACGTGAATATAAATCGAGAGGTCCCCTCACAACCATATTGATGGGTGTAGTGACCTTGGATGATGCCTATGCAATTATAGGCACTGCGATTGCTTTGAGTATTGCAGGGGCCTGTATTATCGGGATAGAGAGTTTTTCCGTTTATCAACTGGTGATCACTCCGCTATTCGAGATCATCGGTTCGGTTGTGGTGGGGGCAATATTTGCCGTGGCATTGATGGGAATGAGTCGCTTTGCACCTAACAAACAGGCATTGCTGGCTATCGTCTTTGGCATGATAATGCTCTCTGCCGGCATTGCCAAACTATTCAAATTTTCCCCCCTATTGGTCAATATTGTTATGGGATTCTTTATCGTGAATCGGATGAGCTACAACAAGGATATGTTTTTGGTGATCGACGATATTGAGGATGTGATCTTCGCTGCATTTTTTACACTGGCTGGTGCGCATCTGAATTTAGCAATCATGAGGGTGGCCTGGACATTGTCATTATTGATCATTGTTGGGAGATTCAGCGGTAAACTCGTTGGTGCAAGACTTGGCGCATTTATATCGGGGGCACCTTCACAGGTCAGAAAATATCTGGGATTCGGCCTTCTACCCAAGGCTGGTGTCACATTAGGATTGATCCTTCTTGCTATTGAAAATCCGGCGTTTCAGAGTTTTGGCGAGGTCATGGTGAACGGTGTTTTGGGTTCCGTGGTGATTAATGAATTGATAGCGCCTCCCTTAGTCAAATTTGCTATTTTCAAAGCAGGGGAGGCAACGGTTTCGTAATAAAAGACATTCCCTCGGCTAAATGAGCTTCTCAATTACATCTTACGAAACGAACAAGGCGTGAGATATTGTTGTTAATGCTATTAGGTGTCCATAGTATGGGGGTATATTCATGAGAGGAGGGGATAAACGGAATTTTAGGTTTTTAACCCGCTATCGATCTTCTTTAGTTCAGCCGTCATTGAATCGAGTACATGCTTGAGTCTTTTATTTTCTTTTCGTATCAGATCTTCTTCCTTAGTTTTTTTGGGCCTTTCAAAGGCTTGATGCCCGCATTGAAGAAAATGCTCGCGCCATCGACAGAATAATGCCTGTGATATCTTGTGCTTTTTGCAAAGATCGCTGATATCAATCTGGCCGCTCAAGCCCTCCAAAACGATTCGGAATTTTTCCTGACTGCTCCATTGCCGTCGTCTCATTAGAATACGCTCCTTTCATTTTCTGAAATATCCTAATTTAAAATGGCGTTTTTAATGAGCAGCGGTATTTGTTTATAATAAATCAAGACCTAAGGCGTCAAAATGGCTTCTCTTATTATGCTTCAATCAGGATTCTTGTTGGTCCTTGATGAAAGCTGAGGTCATGCTTATAACTTTTTCTCGAATGAGATGCGACCTTGGGCAGGGAATCCTGGGCCTTACTTTCGATGGTTGAGTTTTTAGGTATGGCAATAGATACACCGCATAAAGCAGAACATAATAGGAGGCTAATGAATTTTATGAAATGCAGTTTCATAATGATTCCCCCAGTTATTGAATATTAGCATGGCATTTTGGATATATCAATATATAAAATAATTTAATGAATTATAATAGAATAAAATCCAGAGCCTTAAAGTGTTAAATATTTGTTTTTAAGGGCTATGTCCTGTTGTCTGCAGGGATATTGATCGTCTGGCAAGAAGTAAGAAAATACCATTTGGGCAAGTAGATGGATTTGCAATTCCATCAATAATGGAATGCTCAGAAATATAAAACGGACATGAATTGATTAAAACATGACTGATGATAAGCGTTGATATGATGAAAATGATCAAGATTTCCGATCAAATATTAGTACCTACTACTATATTCATAAATTTTGTACGAACTGTGATCGCTAAAAAAAAAGTGCTCGTTGCATGTGATCATTGAGGGCTCTTTTGATGAAACGGGAAGTTAATCGGAGAGGTTTTTGCTGAAATTATGGATTATATTCGTAATATAATCGAAGGCAAAGAATTTGAAATTTCAGATTTATTAAGACTTCTTGATGAAAGTCTAAAGGAAGAAGATTTCTTTTGTCCGAAAACCCGTCAAGATCTGAGTAACCTGGGCCTCGATAATAACGAAGCCTTAATGTTGCTTGCCCATTATAAAGCCAAAATCAAATATGGCTGTGATTTGTCCACGAGCACACTTTCCCATTTACTGCGGCTGGCCAAAAATCAAAAAGAAGGGACGGCTTTACCCCGGCTTGTTGAATCGCCGTTTTTTCTTATCAAGCTCTGTTGGTTGTATGAACATGCGCCTCATTTTTACTTTTTCAATCAATATACACCAGAGGATCTGGATACATATATCATCAAGTTTGCCAATGAATATGATACCCAATTCTTAAATCACAAAGTATGTACTGATCAATGGATTAAGCTAAAAAAACCAAAGCGTGTTTTAGATTCTTCCTTTTGGGAAAAAAGGTTTTTTGATCCGGTTCTGATTATTGAGCAGGTCAAAAATGAAAATATCGAAGGGATTGAGATCTCCTTTGACTTTCATCCATTTAATTACACAAAGCTGCTTCCGGAAGAATTGAGCCGGGAAAAACGGGCGCATATTAACGAAGCGCGTAAAAAGTGCGGAATAAAGATAGATATCCATAGTCCCATAGTCGGGCCTTACTGTCCTCTTCCGACACCTAGGGGGGGGAAGCAGCTCTTTAGTGATCCTGTAAAATGCTTTTCCCTTCAGTGTGAAGTCATTGAATTGGCAAAGGATATCGGAGCAGGTGCAGTGGTCCTTCATTTGATAGATACCACGAATCTGAAAAAGATGGCCGACCTGATCATGCAGGCAGGGGGCAGCAATACCAGGGTAACGATAGAAAAT
>JBLIRM010000064.1:0-10070 GCA_049472295.1 bacterium
CAGAATGCAGAGAATTTTATTGCCTCTATCGATGAGATCTATCATATGCTTCCTGAAGAGGTTCAGAAGAGGAATTTTGGCATCACTATCGATGTGGGACACCTGAATATCGAAGGTGAGGATCCCCTGGTTGCGTCTGAGAAGATCGCCCAGTGGTGCCTTGAAAAAGGGGTCTATCTGCGTATTCATGCCACTGACAATTATGGGAATCTACCTTTTGCACCTCCCAGTTACAGTGCTGATATCCATAGTAATGTGGCAGGTTTAGGAATCAATAATGAAGCGATCATCAAACTCCTGCGGAGTATGGGACTTCAGTTCAATGTGGTGGCCGAACAGATAAAACCTTTGGCGCTGGAAGATATTGATATGGTTAACGGAGCACAGACAGAACCTCTGGATGGCTCTTATGACGACCTGGTTGCGAAAGGGAAGGATATGTTGTCTTCCATTGGTTTTGAAGATCTGATCACACCTGCCGTGATGAGAAAAGGCCCCTATCTGTTCCTGACTGGTTTGGAGGGTATTGACGCATTGAGGGAGTATCTGGTCTACAGAAAAATACAAGGGAAGAAATTTCTGTCAGTGCATGATGCCAAGAAGATCTCCGAGGATTTCATGAAAATGCCCCCCAGCATGAAAAATCACCTTATCAGATATATGGATGATCTATTATTGCCCATTCAGAGTGAAAGCGGGGACATTCAAAAAGACCACCTCGATTTGATATGCCAAAATATAAGTGGGGCTCTGTTCGGTACAGTCAATCATGAACACCTGAATCAGATCTTTTCACAATCCAGGACATATAAAAAAGGGGATCTGATTTGTAAACAAAATACGATCGGTCATGAAATGTATTTTATCAAAGAAGGAGAAGTCAATATATTTATCAAGGGTTCTTCTCTTGGTTCATTGGGACCTGGAGAAATATTCGGGGAGATCAGCCTCTTCTATAATGTTAAACGGACGGCCACTGTTAAGGCAGCAAGAGACAAAACGAAGGTTGGTATCTTGAATCGCAAAAGCTTTATCAATCTATTGAGAAGAAGTCAGCCTTACAGCTATGATCTGATTTATAGGCTTTATAATATCCTCCCGGAAAGACTCAGAAACTTGATTGACAAGTACAAGGCAGCTGTGGATTCCATTCATCTCATTTTGCACGGAAATGAGGAGAATAAAAGCACCATAGAAGGTATCCCTCTGGATATGGGTATCACAACAGATCTTGTCCCGCCCTTGAGTCAGGAAGAGGCCAGAATGGTATTCAAGACAGAAAGAGAATTTGATGCGGATCAGGTCATTTTTTCTGAGGGAGATGAAGGTGACAGCGTATACTATCTTTTGGAAGGAAGGGCCAAGGTCATTTCTGCCTCTTCTACGGAGAAAGAGATCAAATATGGTGAGTTGGGCCAAGATGAGATCTTCGGTGAGATGGCTGTCTTGGACAATAGACCCAGATCTGCAAGCGTTGTTAGCATAACACCATGCAGGGTGGCTTTTGTTAATAAGAATGACTTTATAGACTTTTTGGAAACCCGGTCGGAACTGGCTTTTCGCATGATGGCATATACATCCATAGGTATTTTCGGGCGTATACTCAGATTGGACAGGGTATACACAGAGATCAATAACTGGTTAGAAAATCTGAATGCGCCTCCCCCCCATTGGATGCAAAACTGAAATAATCGTCTTTCATCCTTGATCCGTTTTATCTTATGGTTTATCCCAAATAATTCAATTAGCCATAGAGGTCACAGAGAACATAGAAAGATTTATTGATCATAGAAGATTTCATCTTTTTTGATAGTACTCTTCTAAGAAAAGAAGTTCTCCATAAGTCACTGTAAATTCTATATTCGAAACAAAAGTAAACATATCATTCAGGGAGACATATGGGAGTGATTTGATCAAGGAGGGCAAAGCATTTGGGGAATTTCTCTCAAATCCCTTGCTTGATAATGGAAAAGAAGTTTTTGACAGATCGGTATTTACGTATTAGATTAAGATTACACCTCATGTTATTATCCTAAATCTCCTTCTCACGGATCCATGGACCCGCCCCGCTTCGCCCGGGCGGGCTTTTTCTTTATATAGGGAATCCTTTCAAATGATTCCTGACAGTAATGGGCAATCAACCTTGCCAGCCTTCAGTGCCTTAATTGTAAATCTTGAGAAAGATATCATAGGATTGTCATTAATCCACAAATCTGAGTGCCTTCCCTCTAAGGTTGATGGACTGAGAAAAGCCGCACCCGCCACCCACGGCTGATTCGATTTGGCTATAATCGCTTTTTATTTCAGATCTCCACATGGCAGATGATACTAATTCACCATTTTCCAGAAGTTCGATATAAACATCCATAATGCCGTCGGCACCGACCTTTTTCGCCTGATACTCGAGGCTTTCCAAGGCTGCTTTTTCTGCAGCCTCAATGCTGCTGTAATCATCGATAGATTTGCTTGCATTGATCACTGAAATGACTTGATGAGATCTCTGGGGGGGCGTGGTAAAGATTTTGATTTTTCCCTCAGATCCCTTTTCTGAACCTTTGATCATTCCTTCCGAGACACACCCACAGATCAAGATTACGGGAATGATCAAAAAACAGATCTTAAAAGACAAAACTTTCATTAGTGCCCTCCTTATTCAAAAGATTTGATGAATCCCTTAAAAGCTTTTTACCATTATTATTATATCCGGGCAATTGAATTATTTGGGATCTCATCAAAGATTATTTGACCATCGGAACGGATTATGTCATATTTTTCTATGAGCATAAATGACCACCTCTATATTCAATCCTTAACCTAAGTTTAGATAGGAAGACGGAACGAATAAAATGGAGATCTTTCAATGAAAAAATACAAGACCCTCTTTTCTTTACTTCTCATGGCTTTGATCGCTTCAGGGATTGCAGGAGCGGAAACTGTTTTTGTAACAGGAGAGGCAGTCAATATCAGATCTGGGCCGAATACGAAACATCAGGTTGTAAGAAAGGTGAAAAGAAATGAAGCACTAAAGCGTATTAAACGGTTAGATGGTTGGGCTCGGGTCATACTGAGTGATGGGGAGACTGGATGGATCTTTGAGAAATATATCTCATCGGAGGGCCCGAATCCAAAGGCTGAAAGGGTATATGTGTCGGGCAAGATTGTAAACATCCGATCAGGTCCGGGAACCCGTCACAAGATTTTGACAGAGGTGGAGAAGGGGGATGAATTGGAGCGGATAGAGCGTTCGAATGGCTGGTCGGAGGTGAAACTCCATGATGGGACGACGGGCTGGATTCATGAAAAGTACATCTCAAAATCAGGTGCCATGCATATCCCTGAAGATCCTGTTTTACAATTCAGGTCATTCCGATTGGGATCAGAGAAAAAAGAGATTCTCAGGCAATTGGATGAAGAAGGATATCGCTTCAATCTGGTCAATGATGAAATCCATGCAGTCTTGAAGGAATTATTCGGTCATGAATGTGAAATCATTTTTCATTTTACACCTAAATCCATGAATTTGTATATGTTAGAATTGCTTTGGCCTCAGGTTGACATTTCCAAGAGGGCAGGACAGATATTGATTTACAAATATGGGGAACCCGAACGAATCGATGCACAAACCGGGAATCTTTTTTGGTTCGAGGGGGATATCTCTGTCAAGCTTGACACAGATCTGAGAGAAACCAGGATCTATTATACCCATTCCAAATTGACAGAGTTATTTGAGAAAGAAAGCAATGGTTAGGTACGCAAGGATAGAAAAAAGATACCATCTCATGGATATGCTTCCGGTCTTTTTGCTCTTTTTTATATTAATAATATTCGTCTTCATATTAATGATACCAGGTTCAGGCTTTGCTGATTATGCGGACGGGGATTATATTGTAAAAGGAATCATCGATGGGGATACATTCGAGTTGACAGATGGGAAACAGGTGAGACTGCTCGGGATCGATGCACCGGATATCGGAGAAGATTGTTCGAATGAGGCCAAACAGAAACTAACTGCATTAATATCGGGGAAAACAGTGCGGTTGGAAAAGGATGTATCCGAAACGGATGTGAGCGGTCGTCTTCTGAGATATGTATATTTCGGTGATACATTTGTCAATCGGAGTATTGTTTACGATGGTTTTGCATGGGCCGTTACATACCCACCTGATGTAAAATATGCAACAGATCTAACGAATGCAGAAAAATCTGCCAGAGAGAATGATCGGGGGTGTATCTGGAGTAATCTGCCGGGGGATGATGCGGATGGATATCTGCAGGTCAGTTGTTTTATTGATATATTATTCAGTGAGTGGATCGAGACACTGCCAGTCCTGATGCAAGAAATGCTATAAGGAGGGAAAAAATGAGTAAAATCGATGCCCATTGCCCTGGAGACGATCCGGTGAAGAAACGATTCCCGGAGTATTTTCAATGTCCCAAATGCGGAGCGGAACTGGAAATATGGAGTGACGAGGAATCCGTAAAATGTTCAGATTGTCAAGAGATCTTTTATCGGAAGGACCTTAAAAAGACATCATAGAAAACAATTTCATTCTCATCCGGTCCCTATGGGGATTAATTTTTGAGGCTTGCTTCGGGTAAACCGCAACCTGTCCTTCGGGCTCAAACCATCGCTTTGTTTCTACGAGGCTTCACCACCATGCTGTTGTGCTCGTCCACAATCTACTCAAGGCATGGTCCCCTCTCTTTAAAAAAGCTGATTTATTCGATAACAATGAAATATGATTTCGATCCCTTCTGTTTTGCCCAGTGAAAATGACACCGGGGAAAATGCGTCTTGAAGGACCGGAAGATTTGAATTATACTTTCATATATAAATCCATTAATAATTCCACTTCTTGTTACAAATATTGTTCCTCCGATAAAGAAGATCATTTAAGCATTCATAGACTCTAAGAACGGCTTAGAAAAAGCCAGTTAGTCCGGGAGATCTCTTTTGACCCATTCATCAAAAATCAAATCCCAGAAAAGGGGGTAGGATAATGAAAAAAATCGTTTATATGTTCTGTACGTGCGCTATGATTATATTTTTTACCCTGGCCTTAATCATCCCGTCATATGGAGCGGAAAAGGAACAGAATATAGACGTGTCCAGGTTGAGTTCAAAATCGAAAAGGTGTTTGGGCTGTCATGAGAATGCGACACCGGGTATTGTGGAGGACTGGTATACAAGCCTGCACTCCAGAACAACCCCTCAGATGGCGCTTGAAAAGGAGAAATTATCCAGACGGATCTCTGCGGAGAGCGTGAAAGAGGATCTGTCGGGAAATATTGTCGGATGTTATGAATGCCACAGTCTGAATGTGGAACAACACAAAGACAGCTTTAATCATTTTGGTTTGAAGATCAATGTGGTGGTCAGTCCCAAGGATTGTGCGATCTGTCATCCCATCGAGGAGAAAGAATATGTCCCGAGCAAGAAGGGATACGCCGTGAGTAATCTTGAAAAAAACGCTCTCTTTAAGACCCTGGTGGATACCGTTATCAGCTTGAAAGAAATCCGGGAGGGAAAGATCGTGCCCATGGAAGTATCCGAAACCACAAAGATGGACACCTGTTATGGCTGTCACGGGACAGAAGTCAAGGTCACCGGAACCAAAAGGATCTCTTCCGGGCCTTTAACAGTGACTGTCCCGGATCTTCAAAACTGGCCGAATCAGGGTGTAGGGAGAATCAATCCGGACGGGAGCCGGGGGGCTTGTTCGTCGTGCCACCCCAGACACAGTTTCTCCATAGAGATCGCCAGGAAACCTTACACCTGTGCCCAATGCCATCTGGAACCCGATGTGCCCGCCTGGAATGTTTATAAAGAGAGCAAACACGCCAATATTTACAGTTCGAAATATCATGACTGGGATTTCAACAACGTTCCATGGATGCTGGGAAAGGATATCAAGGCCCCTACCTGCGCCACCTGCCATAACAGTCTTCTCACCAATCCCAAGGGAAGGGTAATCGTACCCAGGACCCATGATTTCGGGTCAAGACTGTGGGTGAGGATATTCGGGTTGGTGTATTCACATCCCCAACCCAAGTCAGGAGATACCAGCATTATCAAAAATAAAGACGGCCTGCCTATGCCTACGGACTTTACCGGCAATGAAGCGACGGACTACCTGATCGATGATCAGGAACAACAGGCCAGACAAGATAACACGATGCAGATATGCATTACATGTCATGGGACAAACTGGGTTCAGATGCATTTTGCCAAGCTCAATGCCACAATTAAAGAGACGGATCGGATGGTCCTGAATGCGACCTTATTACTGACGAATGCATGGGGAAAGAACCTTGCGGACAATACGAATCCCTTTGATGAGACCATTGAGCAGCAATGGATAACACAATGGTTATTCTATGCCAATTCCATCCGCTATGCATCTGCCATGACCGGTGCGCCTGATTATGCAGCCTTTAAGAACGGCTGGTGGGAAATGACCAGAAATCTGAAAAACATGGAGGAGTGGATCAAACTTCACCAGTAAAATATATTACAAGGTCTCGAAACATCAGGAATAGAAACATTTTTGAATTTATAATACATTTGAGTCAGGAGGAATCACATGAAAAAAACAGTCAATTTTTTGATTGCCGCAGGCATTTTGATGATTTTTGGTATTTGCCTGCTTACGGGCTCGGCTTATGGATTGATAAAGCCGGGGGAGCTTTTCCCCAGGATGCGTTTTGATCTGAGTTTGCACAAAGATTCCTCGAAATATTTCGGCCTCAAGAAGGATAAAGAGATCGATATCTCGGAGATCAATGCCGAAGTGCTCATGGTTGAAGTATTGAGTGTGTATTGTGTCTCGTGCATGAGCCAGACCGCTTATGATCGGGAGCTCTTCTCCATGATCGAAGAGAATAAAAAGACGGCAGGCAAGGTAAAAATGATCGGTATTGGCGCAGGAAACAACCTGAGGGAGGTCAATAAGTTTACTGATGAGTTTAGTGTCCCCTATCCGGTTTTCCCGGATTATACATTTGCACAATACAACCAGGTGGGCCAGGTCAGAACCCCGTTCAAGGTATTTCTCAAAAAAAGGGGTGGAGAGTTTGAGATAATCAAGACCGAAATGGGTGCGAACGAGGATGTTGAGGGAACATTCGGAACCATCGTGGCGATCCTGGAAGGACGCTATCAGGAAAAGAAGAAGGAAGAATCCACCGTTGCCGTAATAAAACCGATCGATCCATCCCTGGTGGACCAACTTCTAAAAGAATGGCTGGATCAGCGGGGAGAACCCCAGAAAGTGAAAGGGCTCTTTGAGGACTCCGGGATGATGGTCTATCGTATCGGTTCAGAAGAGGAGATCTATGCGGTCTTGGTCAATAGGCTCTCCACCTGTGATGTGTGTAAAGAGGTGCAGTTCATATACACGATGGATCATTTGGGGAATGTGCTGGACATCATCCCCATCCACCTGAGCAAACTTTACAATGAGACATTGGATGAGAATGATGTGGCTAAAGTAAAGCAACGTATTGTCACCAGAAACGTCAGGGAGAATATCCCGTTTAACTCGGATGTCGATGCCATCACATCCGCCACCATTACCTCCGGGTTGATCTATGATTCCATCAATAAAGGTGGAAGGATCTATGACCTGTTGATCGAAAAGGGTTATATAAAATAAATGGCAAATCAGCATCAGGGAGATAATGAACCCAGATGCTGATTCTATGAGTTCGTCAGCAAGGTCTGATGCCAAATGGTATAAAAATGGAGAATAGGCACTTTGGCCTCTGCTTGGGTCATAGTGGTCAAAAAGAGATTATGAGACAGGAGATCACAGGGTAAAGGTCTGAAGATTTCGACAAAAGGTGTGTAAGATTTATGAGGATGAATAAAAAATACACATGTCAAGATGGGTAATTTGTATCCTTTGGTCCGATCCCTTTATGAATGCAGTGGATCAGAACCTATCGAGACAGCGATTAGAGAGACGACTTTCTGAAATCCTTCAGTGGAGCGTGTTTTTCCCGGAAGCGTCCCTTTTTATCAGTTCCAAGGCACCTTGTGCGTTAATTTTCAACATTTCAACAGCTGCTGCCAACCGGGCAAACTTTTTTTTGAGATCCGTCAGGGTTTCCTGCAGGTGATCGGCATCGATACTGACTGCCCTGATGATGCTTTCTCTTTTGGTAAATTCCATAAAGGCGGTCAAGATCTTTTGGTTGAAAGGTGATAAATCACCGATCTTCATATCCACCAGATAGTGGCGGGATGCCTTCTTCTGGACTAATGCACAATCACTTACAACCCCCTGGAGGACAAAAGATTTTATTGATGTACCTTCAGGCAGCCTTATTTCCAGGTCGATTTTTGCTCCGACATCGATCGGTCTGTCCGAACTAAATGTCACCAGTTCCTCGGTTAATTTGATCAATTTTTTCATCATTTGTCCGACACGAACTCCCTTCATGTAAATTGGATTGCTATTCAACCTCTTTTTTGATTTATATAGCAACCTTAATGCCAAAAAGGGAGGATATTTTTTATTACTATCTTTCGGATGGGTCAATAGAGTCAATGATTGTCTTTACTGGTTGGCACCCTTTACCTGGTGATCACTCCCCACGTATTTATCTCCAACCTGGAAATATCCCGTGAGAATCCCTGTAAAAGGCGAGCAATGGAGTATGCTTCCCTGACCTCATTCACCTTGGCATCAGCCAGGATATCGTAATCCCCTGCATGATCCAGGCTGCCTTGATAAAGAAGGAGTTTCATTCCCTGCTTCAGGCCGTCGGCTTCACATATGCCAGCCTTGAGTTCGTCCCCGCTGAGCGCGATCACCCTCCCTTCACAGACCGGGAAATGGGCCTTAAATTTTGCTGCCAGAGCAGAACAAAGGTGAAAGACATGTTCCTGTTTGCCTGCCTCCCACACCAGTAAGGATGGATCCACCTCTTCGCACACATCCTTGGTTGCCAGGATCTCGCCCGTTTCCAGATCCACCAGACTGGCGGAAAGACTCACAGTGTCCGCTGCCTCCTGGAGATACCCCAGCAGAAGGATGTCTATCCAGATTTGGCTTTCTTCCGAAAGCCCCATGTAAGGCTTTCCCAGAAAGTGACTGAGATTTTTCTCCTCCACGACTATGGGAAGCCCTTCCAGGTCTATTATTCGAAATCTGCCCTGCTCCACGAATGCCTCCATGAGCTGATAGGTTATCCCGCGCCTTTTTTCTTCCGGGTCTTCCCCTGGCCGGGTATAATGGATGCAGGGCAGGGCCATCCTCCAGCGTTCCTTTATCTTATGGATACTCCTTGTCTTCTTCAGAACCCCGACTCTCTTTTCATATACCCTGCCGGTAACATCCGATACCTTGATATGAATATCGTTTTCGCCTTCCTTCAGTTTGAGGAGCCTGGTAAAGAGAAATCTCCCTTCCTGCTTTTCCCTGAGATACAGCTTGATCATCCGATAAAAGAAGGCGGTCCAGTGCAGGCCGTACAGTGATAAAACGGGGGTATCGTTGATGGATATCTCCCTGATCCTGTTGTTGGACAATATCTCTATTTTGGGACAGATCTCTTCCTCGAAGGTCTCCTCAGGGATTTGGCTGACCTTTATCAGAACCGGGGCATGTTCAGGCGCCATTGAGGTGAAGATGGGAGGAGAGTCCTCCCCATCAGAGGCCATGGCCAATCGACCCATGGTTTCCCTATGCCGTTCCTCGTCTGGTTTCAGGAACAGGGTGCCGGATGTCCTGTTCAGGAATGAATCCTCCGCCTGATACATAATAAAACCTGTCTCCACATCCGAAGCCGAAAGGTCATAACGGAAGAGGTAGGCACCCTCTTCCACCTGCTCGATTTCCACTGTCTTACCGTTCAGGAGAAATAGGGCTACACCTGATGGGTCATAGATCAAACCTTTCATTTCAAGAGGATAGACATCTGCCTCGATCTCCTCATGGGAGAAATAGATCATAGGCCCCTCCTGATCAACCAGGATGCGGATCCTTTGTTCGCTCTCTCTTTCCAGAAGATCAAGAACCCGGATGGATATATCATTGATACCCTGCTGCAGAAAAACCTCCTGT
>JBLIRM010000065.1:0-15175 GCA_049472295.1 bacterium
ATGGGCGGCCTGTATGGCGGCTACGGCCTCATGGGCGGCCTGTATGGCGGCTACGGCCTCATGGGCGGCCTGTATGGCGGCTACGGCATGATGGGAATGATGGGAATGTACGGCATGATGGGAATGATGGGAATGTACGGCATGATGGGAATGTACAGTCCGTTCAGTTACTATAACATGTACTATCCGGTCGAGACTGCCGGCGGCTTGACTTACCAGGTGCCGTTCATGCAAATCGCACCTCTCTTGGGTGTGGCCGGACTTTATAACCAGCTTTTCCCGAACCTTTTCAATCCTCAACTGCAACCATCGCCTATTGTTAATGTGAGCACTCCCACGACCTTGGGTGTGACCTTCCCGACTCCGGTTGGTGTACTATCGGTTACCTGATATTGATCTTGAGGCTCATCCGCTAATCTTTTACAAGAATCAAGTGCAAAAAGCTTTTTGAGCAATAAAGGGCTGAACCTCTTGCTAATATGGCAAAAGGTCCCCAATAGGTAAATGGAAAACAGGTTGTCTCAAGACTGTAATCTTCGCTTCCATCCTTTCGGGACATAAAAGACCCAGACTTGAGTCGACCTGTTCTCCATGATTTTATGAATCTCGCAATCACATAAAAAAAGCATATCAATGGGATTCATCTCCTGACAATAAAGGCGAAAAACAAGGCTATTAAACCGAGGACAACCAACAGTCCCTTCGCCACCTATGCCTCAGGCACATTTGCCTATACCGCCCCGCTGCTTCTTTCTTGCAGGATCAAGCACTTCCGAGATCGGGGTGGAAACGGTAGGGGGTATTCCGGTTTCGGCCTATGCATCGTATGAAGAAACCCCGGTTATTTTGTCGGCGGTTTCAAAGATCTGCCGAAGGGGTGTTTGCTGGCAGCATGGGAAACGGAACCTATGGCGGCGCGCCAGGCGCAGGTTTTGGCGGGGCTCCTGCAGGATAAAAAGACGAATCCTTTTAGGCTCAATGGGGATCTATCAATGCGTATAAAATTTACGTATACCTCCATGATCTCCTATTCAAAGACCCGCAGGATATGGTTCATGAATCATATCCTGCGGGTCTTTTATAAATAATGAATTGTTTCAGCACACTACCAATATAAAATTAATGGGGGCCAATACCTTTTCCGGTCCGGTATTAACCCCCAGATCATTTGACAATTTTTCACCCTTTTGTTTTTGAAATTTTACCACATGCCGCCGTACATCCCGTACAGGCCGCCATACATGCCCATGAGGCCATAGCCGCCATACATCCCGTACATGCCGCCGTACATCCCATATAGGCCATAACCACCGTATCCGTTGTATATGGAAGCAGGATAATTAGCATAGTAATTGCCACTTCCGCTCAATAATAAGCCACTGCCATACATACCGCCGTACATGCCCAGCATTCCAAGGCCGCCGTAAAGTCCATAGCCTCCAGACGTACCATAATATGCATTGACCGGATTAATAAAACAAAGGCTAAAAGCAATGAAAAGTGCAAAGACTAAAAAAAATATATATACTCCGTTCTTGTTCATCTTCAAACTCTCCTAATTTCAAAGTATTATAAAGGTGAATAACGCCCTAAACAAGAATTGCCATCAGTTGCCCTCCTTTAACCTTATAGGTTTATAAAAACTCTTCTCCTGCTTAAAATCAGTATAATTGTATTTTTCTATTAGATCTTGAAAAGTTATTATATTAAATATTTTACCAAATTACCAACAAATATCAAATAAAATCTTTTTTATTATTTATATATTTTTCATGCATAGAAATGAATTATGATCATTATATATTTTGCATACCTTTCTCTGAATGATATCCTTATAAAAATCTTAGATTAAATGCTGAGATCTCCTAAGGAGAGGATTCAATAAGTAGATATGTGATTTGGATTAAATTTTTCTTGACTTTTTTTGGTAATTTGGTAAAATTAAAAATAAATAGACCTATGAGAATCAAATTATTTTAGAATAATGGAAGAGAATATATTCATATAATAATATTTCATTTTAAATATAATTAGCAATAAACATCATTATTAATCATTTTAGAAAGGAGGAAAAAAATGACAAAAAAGATATCAGTAAAAATATTGCGACGAATGAATATGCCGTAACGCCTTAACGGCTCTCTGAAAACTCTAATGAAGACAAAAGAAAGCATGGTTGAAAGGCCAAATAGATCGTTAAAAGACAGGAACCTGGGTATATGGGAGAAGTATCTGACCATATGGGTGGGATTATGTATAGTGATTGGGATAGCGATTGGAAGAGTGTTCCCGTCCATTTCATATTTTCTCGGCAAGCTGGAGTTCGCGCATATTTCGATTCCGGTGGCGATCTGCCTCTTTGCGATGATATATCCGATAATGGTCCAGATCGACTTCGCCCAGGTCATAGAAGCGGGCAAAACGCCAAAGCCTGTGGCAGCCACCCTTTTGATGAACTGGGCGATAAAACCTTTTACAATGGCTTTTTTCGCTTGGCTTTTCCTGGGCGTCATATTCGCATCCTTTCTAAAGCCTGATTTGGCGCTGCAATACCGCGCAGGTCTCATCCTTCTGGGGGTAGCCCCCTGCACAGCAATGGTTCTGATGTGGAGTTATCTTGCGGAAGGAAACATGGGGCATACGATTATTATGACAGCGATCAACTCGATCTCAATGGTCATTCTCTATGCGCCGCTTGCCGGCATCCTCCTCGGAATATCCGGGGTGCCGATACCCTGGAAGACGATCGCCCTCTCAGTGGTTATTTACATTTGCACACCCCTTCTCTTTGGCTACATAACAAGGACTCGGGCGATAAAGAAGAAAGGGGTCGAGTGGCTTGAAACAAAGCTTATTCCTCCTTTGGATGCCACGGCCGTCATATCCCTTCTGCTGACCCTGATTATCCTTTTCATCTTGCAGGGTCATCTGATCGTCGAGCTGCCCTTTTATATCCTTCTTATTGCTGTTCCCATATTCATAAATATCGTTACGGTTTTTGTCTCAGCCTATCTGCTTTCAAAAACCATAAACCTTTCATACGAGGATGCAGCTCCGACCGCCATCATAGCGGGAAGCAACCATTTCGAGGTGGCTATTGCCGTGTCCACAACACTTTTCGGCATCCGATCAGGAGCGGCTCTCGCAACCGTGGTTGGTGTTCTGACGGAGGTCCCGATGATGCTGTTCCTTGTCTGGCTCTGCAAAAAGACCAGACGTTTTTTCCCTCCAATAATACCCTCTTAGGTTTATAATACCGCACTCGCTGCAAATGACATTTTATACCGCAGCATACCCTAAATTAGAACTTGACATTTCTTGGCTATTTGGTTATAATTACAAATAAGAAATAATATCAGGGGTGATATTTATGGACCCAAAAATCAAAGCAGTTTTCGAGGAAAAGGCAAAGATTCTGAAGGCATTGTCTCATCCGACCCGCCTCTTTATTATTGAAGAGTTGTCACGGGGAAAACGGTGTGTTTATGAACTGACCCGGATGATTGGAGACGATACGTCCACTGTGTCCAAGCACCTTTCGGTTCTTAAAAACAAAGGGATCGTTCAAAACGAAAGACGCGGCAGCAAGAGCTTCTATCAATTGAGGGTTCCTTGTATTTTGAAGTTTGAAGAATGTATCGATCATATCTTAAAAGCCAATGCCAGGGATTATTTGAGATTGATTTTATAGAATAAAAATTTTTTTAATTTATTTTGGTATTTTGACCAAAATGCCAAAAAAGTTTATAAAATAAAGGATGTGGAGAAGCAATGATATTGTAAATAGAAAAAAAGACTATCTATGCCGCACCCCCTTTCCCCTTGCAAAAATTGGATGGATTTTAACACGGTATAGATAGTCTACAATCTCTTTATTAATTTATGATGTTTAATTCTTTCAGGAGGTGACATTGGACAATAAGACAATATTTTCCAAACAAAAAAAATAGGGGAATAGATTCTATTATAGATAAATCCTGTTCCACATAAAATAGCCTCATACTGTTGAGCCGCATTATTGGGCGTCATTTAATTTATATTGAGACGGGCATCAAATTTGATAATCATTCATCCTCCAACCATGAAATTTCAGTGTCTTTGGCTGCACTATCTATTCCCCTCCGAATCCCTTAATTTTAAATGCACCTGAAAACTCGGCAATATCGAATGCTGCCAAGGAGCAATAAGATGTCCGGAAAAATAGATTGGGGAAAAGCGGAAAAAGTCAAAATCGGAATCATGGCGGTCCTTCTGGGATTTGCCCTGGTTTCCATGTACCATTTTCACTGGCTGGCCCACACGTTCACGATTTCCATCCATATCTTTTATATCCCGATCATCCTTGCCTGTATCTGGTGGAGACGGAAGGGTATCCTTGTAGCCCTTTTCTTAAGTACAAACCTGCTCCTCAGCCACATCTTCAAAGAACTGCATCCCGGAGAGATCTTGACATCCGTTATGTTTGTCGCAGTTGCGCTTTTGATCTCCGAGATGGGCAGACAAACCGCAAAGGCGGAGGAAGAAACCGAGATCTGGCATGAAAATTTCAATCAGATCTTCGATGCCGCTGGGAACGGATTAGTAGTAATCGATCGGGATTTTACCATTAAGCAATGCAACGAGGCCTATTTGAATCTGACAGGTTTGGAAAAGGCCCAGGTCATCGGAAAAAAATGTTTTAATACCTTTCCGTGCGTTCACTGTCACACCCCTTTATGCACACTGAGACAGATCCTCAACGGCAGAAAACGCGTGGAATGTGACACAGAAAAAGAGCGGGCGGACGGCGTCAAGATATTCTGCATTCTCACGGCAACACCTTTTTTGGGGCCTAAGGGAGAGATTGTCGGGATTGTGGAGGACTTTAAAAACATCTCCGATCGAAAGGCCTCGGAAAAGAACATCAGGGAAAGCGAGGAAAGATACCGCTCCTTTGTAAAAAACTTTAAGGGCATCGCCTATCAGAGTGACAGTAATTTCAGGCCTATCTTCTGCCACGGGTCCGTGAAGGAGATCACCGGCTATTCGGAGGAAGACCTGATTTGCGGAAATCCACGATGGGAACAAATTGTGCATAAGGACGATCTTCCCAAAATCATGCGCAGATTCGAAAAGTTATGCAAGGACCGGAACTGCGTATGTGAAAGGGAATACCGGATATTCCGGAAGGATGGGGAGGTCCGGTGGGTGGAGGAAATCATCCAAAACCTTTCCGATGGATCGGGCCAACCCTCCTTGATCCAAGGGATTATTTACGATATCACCGAAAGAAAGCGAACAGAGGAGGCATTGCGAAAGACTGAGGAAAGACTCCTGCGGGCGCAAAAGCTGGAGGCCATCGGGAGGCTGGCGGGGGGTATCGCCCACGACTTCAACAACCTTCTCACCATCATTAACGGCAACAGCGGACTTATCCTGGATGATCTTGAAGAAGGCCATCCGCTCCGCAGCGATATCGCAGAGATCCATCGGGCAGGGGAGCGAGCATCCGCTTTGACGAGCCAGCTTCTAGCCTTCAGCCGCAGGCAGATACTCCAACCGAAGGTACTGAATCTCAACAAGGTATTATCCGAAACCGATAAGATGCTCCGACGCATTATCGGTGAGGACATTGAGCTGAAGACCCTTCTCGATCCTGATATCCTGCGCATCAAGGCCGACCCTGGACAGATTGAGCAGATCATTCTGAACCTTGCGGTTAATGCCCGTGACGCCATGCCCCATGGTGGGACACTGACCATCAGGACGGAAAGCGTCGTTCTTGAGGAAGAGGACTGCAGGATTATGAATGAGGCCAGGCCCGGAAAGTTTGTCCGCCTGTCGATCGAAGACACCGGAACAGGGATGGACAAGGATATGCTCGGCAAGATCTTCGAACCCTTCTTTACCACCAAGGAGCCCGGGGTGGGGACAGGGCTTGGCCTTTCAACTGCCTACGGGATCGTCAAACAGCATGAAGGCTGGATACATGTTTACAGTGAGCCGGGATACGGCTCCATATTTCATGTTTATCTTCCAGCCTTGGCAGGAAAAGAACTGCATAGAAGGAAAGAACCCGTTTCATTGAAAAAATTACAGGGCACTGGGGAAAGGATCCTGATCGTGGAGGATGAGGATGGCGTCCGCCGTTTTGCCAAAAAGGCCCTCGAGATGAACGGATTTGTGGTTTTTGAGGCGGCGAATGCGCTGCAGGCACTCTCCTTGTTTGACAGGGAGAGGGGGGATTTAGATCTGGTTTTAACCGACGTGGTGCTGCCGGACATCAACGGAGTGCAACTGGCCGGTCAACTAAAGGAAAAAAATCCCGAACTGCGGATTATCCTCTGCAGCGGTTACTCTTATATAAACTTGCAATGGTCCGTTATCAAGGAAAAAGGCTTCCATTTCATTAAAAAGCCTTACAATGCATATGATCTGCTCAAGGTATTGAAGGAGGTCAAAAAATTGATCAAAACAAAGGAAAATGCAAATAGCAAAAAAGTGTCTTAATCGAAATTAACCTCTTATTTAAGGATAGACATTTACGGACATGAAAAAGGGGGGATAAAGATGTTCCTTTTTATCCAAAGTTTTATAATCATTATATGCTTGAGTATTCTATCTGTGTACATGGCGAATGCTAAAATAGAGATGCCCAAGAAAAGGAAAAAGATTACTGCTTCGTATTCCAGGGAATCTAAATGGCATAAGAATGCTACAAAGAATACCCTCGATCACCATTGGGGCAGTGACAGTGGAACTTCGAAATACGCGTCTAGGTATATCGGACATGCTTGATTTTTATTTCGAGAGTATGTTTAGGAAATTGACTGTCTGAAATTGATGACTTTAAGGGAGGCTGGTATGCCCATTTCGATGGAAATCCAAGAAAGGAAAAATCGCACCCAAATACCCGGCCGCGAGGAAATTGCGTCTGCTTATAAAAAGCTTCGTCCGCAATATGACACACTATGTCTAAAGCTGTGCAGAAGGGTAAGAAATCTGTTAAACAGAAACGGTATGAACGTCACCATCAAATGCCGTATAAAGACCTTTGAGAGCTATTTTAAAAAACTCCTTCGGCTGCAACAAATGAATATCCAGCCTGTTATGATAACGGACATTATTGGCATAAGGATCATATGCCCCTTTCTGGAAGACCTGGATAGCACGGTAGCATTGATGACCAAAAGCTTTTCCGTGAATGAGGTGGAGCGCAAAGGATTGCAGCATTCCTCCAGAGAGTTCGGCTACGATTCCATCCATCTGCTTATCGATCTTTCGGAAGATTCGGCCTTTAGTTCGATTCCATATACCCGGAACGTATGCGAGATTCAGCTTCGAACCATTCTTCAGGAGGCGTGGGCCGAGGTGGAGCACGAACTTATCTATAAAGCCGGATTTTCCCTCCTCAATGGGTCCATAAAGCGCAAGCTGGCATCACTCAATGCAACACTTACCCTCTCTGATATTATCTTTCAAGAGATTCGTGACTATCAGAAAGCAATTCAAAACTGCAGTGAAAAACGTCGCGAAATCATGCAGGACAAGCTACACATGGTTGAACAGGTCGCCATTTTAGATGGCATGAAGGGTTCTATGCAGCAAGAGAGAAAGCATGGCCCCGCAGTGCCCGAAAAAACACAAAGCAGATTGGAGAAACTCATCTTCGATGCATTGAGCGCGCATGGCCACAATCAATTCAAAAAGGCCGTTCGCCTTTATTCCAGGATACTGAGCATGAGGCCCCCCTTACAGGCGTGCTCCGTTATATATAATCACCGGGGTATGGCATACTTTGCCTTGTCAGAATATCAAAAGTCCACCAGGGATTTTTCCCGGGCGCTTGTGAAAAACCCAGAAAATTTCAGCGCCCTCAATAATAGGGGATTTGCCTATCGAATGGTGCACAAATACGAAAAAGCGCTGAAGGATTTTGATCACTCATTGGAAATCAACGCCTATCAAGTGGAAGGCTACTATGGGAGATCCCTCACTCGCTGTGATTTGCATGATTACTCAAAGGCCATGGAAGACTGCGAGACAGCATTAAACATTAAACCCGATTTTGCGCCGGCACGGCACTTAAAAACAATTATCAGTAATAAAATTGTTAGTTATAATGAAAAAAATGATTAATATTTCATATTAAAAAGTGCATATAATAATTATGTTTAATTATTAAACTTGACATATATTTGGTTATTTGGTAAAATTTGTTTGATTGTTTATATAATAACTTTAAATATGGAGGTTTAAAATGGATGCCCAAATAAAAGCCCATTATGAAGCACAGGCTAAAATTATCAAAGCAATATCTCATCCGACACGTCTTTTTATTGTGGATGAATTAAAGCGGCAGGAAAGATGTGTTAATGAGCTTACGCAAATGATTGGTGCAGATGTGTCTACCGTATCAAAACACCTTTCTGTACTCAAAGGTGCAGGAATTGTTCAGATCGATAAACGTGGGACTCAAATCTATTATCAATTAAAGGTTCCGTGTATCTTGGATTTTATGCATTGTGTGGAGAATGTATTAAAATTAAATGCAAAGGAGCATTTGGCCCTGGTTCTGTAAAGGCCAAAAAATGTTCTTGCTTCTTTGGACTTTACTTTTGACTACTACTTACAATTTTGCTGGGATTTATAAGTACAACCCAAAGAGATAAAAAATGAAAAATGTAAAATTGTTGCAGAAATACAACATGAAACAATATGTTGCAGGATCTATATGGATGAGAAAATTGTTTTTAAAGTAAAAACTAATATTTTATTTTTTTTAATTCTTGACTAATTTGTAAAATAGCAAAATAGTAATATTCTCAGGCATCAAAAATGCTTTGGTTAATTATTAATCAATAAAATTTTTTAAAAATGGGCTTCCTACTATAATCTCTTTTGAATTCTTTAAATTAAGTATTCCCAATTTTTTGGAAGGGGGGATAAAAAATGTTTAATTTTGCTCTGACGCTCATACTTACAATTTGTCTCAGCATTTTATGTGTGTATATTTCAAATATACGAATTCACATTCCTCATAAAAAGAAAAAGTCCTTCATCTATCATGTTAAGGATCAAAAAAAGCAGGGGACCGGTCTGGATTATGGGAACCAGCGTCTAAAAAGCAATAGTCAACCATTGAACGCACATTCCTGGCATGCTGGGGTGACCGGACATTCCTAAAATTTGGGTTATGTAAAATGATGGAATTTACATGAATGGATATGACATGGAGATGAAATTGCTAAAAAGATAGGTAAACATTCAGCTTTGAAGGTTAAAGACTAAAGGCTGAATGCTGCCAATCTTGAAAAATCGAGGGATAGATATCATGACGGAAAAAGAAATCATCCATCAGATGATGGCGATTGAAAAAGATGCCAGCCGACAGGTCGATGAAGCCAAGAATCGGGCTACCAGGGTGCTTGAAAAGGCCCGAAACAAATCCAAAAGGCTTTCAGAAAAAATCCAGGAGGATCTGTCTCAAGATTTAGAATCATTGAAAAAGCGTATGCTGACTGAAGCAGAAAAAATATCTGAAAAGATCGCGGAAGAGAAGAATGCAGCCATGGATAGGATAGAAATGCTGGCAAAGCAACGCGGGAAAAAGGCCATTGAACAGATCAAAAAGTCTTTATTTGATGAAATCATTAAGGGAGTATGATGTTTTTGTCAGCCTTTGAATATTCATATATAAATGCGAAGCTTCGTTCCTTAAAGAGCCGTTTGCTTCAACCCTCGGATTATAAAAACTTGATCCAATGCAATGGGATGAATGGATTTGTGGAGTGTTTGAAAATGACATCCTATGGTAAAAAAATGAATGGATCGATTGATTCCTATGAGGAGTTGATCCGCGTCTATTATTCACATCTTTTTCATGATTATATTAAGATGATAGCCAATGTTTACGGAGGACACAAACATTTGGTTTATCATCTATATCAAAGATACGAACTGGAAAACATAAAGGTTGTTTTAAGATCCATTTGCCATGGCAGACCAAGAGAGAGCACCTCCGGACTCCTTTTCCCAATCAATAAATGTCAGAGCATCCCTACAGATATTCTATTGGATTCCAAGGATATCCACGATTTGATTCATAGGCTGAAAGGCACATGGTATTTCGATCCATTGAATCATTCCGCCTATCGCTTTGAACAGGAAGGGGAGACCTTTCCTTTAGAGGTCGCCCTGGATCTGCGATATTACGAGCGACTATGGGCAATCCTCTCCTCATTGAAACGAAAGGATAAAAGGATTGCAGGATCGCTCATAGGTGCACAGTTGGATGCATTAAATATCTTATGGATGATCCGTTTTAAGGAGAATTATCAGTTTTCTCCTGAAGAAATCCTAAACTACAGCCTGACTCATGGCCGTTTTATTACTCCCAAAAAAAGGAAAGAAATGGCATTTTCCATGGACAAAAATGAGATTGTAAACCATCTGGATCATACCCCTTATAAAAATATATTAAAGGGCATCCAGGATGCGGAATTGGCCTATAAGTTCTTATTGCAGTATATCTTCTCCATGGCCAAAAAGAACTGGGCCGGCAATCCCTTTCAGATCGGTGTTATCCTGGATTATCTTATTTTCAAGGAAATGGAGATCGCAAATTTGATCACCATTACAGAGGCCAAGAAGATCGGGTTTGCATCGGAGAATTTTAGGGAATATTTGGTCAATTAAATTACCATGAAAAATTGATCCGCAGGTCTTTTATTTCTGCGGCAAATCATCAGAAAAGATTATAATGATAAGGTTAGGAGTGATGTAATATGTTGAAACCCACCCAGATGACCAAAATCGACATACAGATACCGGAGGAATATCTCTCCAGGATTACTATGGTGATAGCTCAGTTGAAGAGCCTGCATCTTCTGAATGTTCGCATGTCGCCCCTAGGGAAGAATGATCCGGAGACAAACCCGGAAAGTGTATTCGTTAACAAATATAAACAGTTAAGTAACCGGCTGGAGAATCTCTATAAATCCATCGGAATGGGGTATGACGTCCCGTGCTGCCCCATAATCAAAGATTTTGACCCTTTTAGGGATATTGTCAAGCTTGAGAAGGAGTTAGAGGAAAAGGAGGGCAATGTTGATGAGATTTTGGGGAAGATCAAATCCAATCGAGAGACAAAAAGGGACAAGCAGGAATTGCTGCGTTTACTGGAGATGATTTTCAGTCTGGGGATTGATTTGAGTCAATTCCATGACTGCCGTTTTTTGTATCTTGCTGCTGGCCTGATCCCTGCAGAAAATATCGAGCGGCTGGAGTTCAGCCTGTCCAACATCTATCACATCTTGCTCCCGTCCACACCGCTTGGCAAAAGACGCCTCTGCTTTGTCCTGGCCTCGAAAAAGGACGAGGAAAAGCTTGAGAAGGCATTTAAAAGTGCTTACTTTAAAAAACTGGAGCTTTCCCTGATCAAGGAGGGATTGGATGAGTCAAAGCTGCATGGACTGCGTGGGGAGATACAGGACATCAAAATTGACATCCATCTGGCGGAAGACTACCTGGGCAAGTTGAAGAAACGTATCAAAAATGGGCTGGAGGAAATGAATCAAAAGATCTATGTTTCCAATATTATTCTGGATGCAGCAAAAAATTTTGACAAGGTGGGGGATCATTACCATATTGCCGGATGGGTCCCCAGGGAGATCATCCCTCAACTGGAAAAGGAAATACAAAAGGTATGTTCCTCCAAAAAGGTTAAAATTGCGGCATCTTCAGATGAGGATGAGAAAGACAAAAGGAAAGGCTTTTTGAAGATCCCCACTTGCCTCAAGAATCCCTTTTTCATTAAACCATTTGAAAGGCTGGTCTTTGGATATGACATACCCGACTACCATGAGGTTGAGCCGACCCTCTTCTTCGCCCTGGGTTTTCTCTTTATGTTCGGCGTTATGTTCGGGGATGTGGGGCATGGACTGGTTTTGTTTCTTTTGGGCCTTTATCTTAGCAAAAAGGTCAAAAAAGCCAGCATTCTTCAGACAGGGCTGATTGCCATGGAATGCGGGGTGATGTCTATAATCTTTGGATTTTTGTATGGGTCTGTTTTTGGTTTTGAGCACATCCTGCCTGCCCTGTGGTTTCATCCCATGGAGAATATCTACTATTTTATGAAAGTCACAATCGCCTTTGGCATTGGCATCATAAGCCTTGGCCTTTTATTGAATATCATAAATTCGATCAATAACCATGATTTCCTCAAAGGGATATTCGGGGAAATGGGCGTCATGGGCCTTCTCTTTTACTGGGGATGTGTTGGATTACTCGTTATCTATATGGTAAAGGGGGAATTTCTCTCAGACAATGCATATCTCATCTGGCTGCTCTTTTTGCCCCTGATCATGATCTTTTTCAAAGAGCCGATCTATAATCTTTACTATCGTTTAATTTTGAAGAAAAAGGTCAAGATAATGCCATCTCAAGTGGGCATGTATTTTTTGGAATCCTTTATTGAAATCGGGGATGCCATCATCGGGTTTCTCTCAAACACCGTGTCCTTTATCCGGGTTTCCGCTTTTGCCCTTGCCCATGCAGGCCTTTTTCTTGCGGTGTTTGCCCTGGCCCAGACAATGCAACATCTCAAAGGGGGAATCTTCTGGTACTGGGTGATCATTGTCTTTGGAAACATCGGAATCATCGTGATTGAGGGCCTTGTGGTGTCCATACAGACAATCCGTTTGGAATATTACGAATTCTTCAGCAAGTTCTTTAAAGGTGGAGGTGAATTATATCAACCTTTAAAAAATTGAAAATTATGAATTTTAAATTTTTAAAGGGGGGATAAAGAGTGATTGATTATCATTATAAACTATCAAGATATTTATCAGTAATACTATTTTTTCTCTTAATATTCATTCTTTTCGTTACTGCGCTCCAGTTGATTGGACATGCCTATGCTTCGACCGAAGGTGTCACCAATGAGGCTAAAAATCCGATAGCCATGAAATGGGCATTCATTTCAGCAGCCCTGGCAACCGGATTGGCCACAATCGGGGCTGCCATTGCAGTCGGGCTGGTGGGTTCGTCAGCCATGGGGGCCATGAGTGAAAGACCGGAGATGGCGGGAAGGGCACTCATTTTTGTAGGGCTGGCGGAAGGTATTGCCATTTACGGTCTGATTGTCGCCATTATGATCCTGGGCATGGTGTGATAAGGACGTTGAACCGACTGAAAATGCATCAGCCTAAAATCGGACGCCCTATCCGAAGTGCCAGACTCCGAAAGGGGGGATAAAAGATGTTTCAAAAAAGACATTTATCAGCCGTCTCAATATTTATTCTTATTATATGTGCCATTATGGTTTTCCAGGCACATGCTTCACCAGGGATGGAGGTTTCATCCGTGTCAACAGGATCTCTATCCTCAATGGAATCGTTGGCCTTTTCCGAGGTTGTGCCGGCCGATGAAGAACTTGTCAAGGTTGGGACCTGTAGAACAGCCGGTATGGCATGGGGGATTTCTGTACACGGGAATCATGCCTATGTGGCAGACGGCCCTGGAGGTCTTCAAATCATTGATGTATCCGATCCCACCCGTCCCAAGTTGACAGGAACATTTGAAACACCCGGTTATGCCTGGGGGGTTACAATTAATGATCACATTGCCTATATGGCGGATGGGCCCAAGGGACTTCAGGTGATCGATATTGCAGATCCAAAAAATCCAAGGCATTTGGGAGAATGTGACACGCCCGGTTACGCCCGTGGTATAGCGTTAAGCGGCAATTACGTTTATATAGCTGACAGTTCCCGCGGTCTTCAAATCATTGATGTCAGTGATCCGGAAAATCCGGTCAGGGCCGGATCCAAAAGAATTGCTGGAAATTCAAGAGGAATCATCGTTAAGGGACATTTTGCCTATCTGACCATATATGTCCCTGGGCAGGGAAGCGGCCTTCAGGTGATCGACATTAGTTCACCTGAGGATCCGGAGGAAGTGGGCCATTTTGCCACATCAGGATTCGCTTACACCCTTGCTTTGAATGAAAGGCACGCATACGTTGTGGACTGGGGAAGCGGTCTCAAGGTCATCGACATATCCGATCCGACAGGCCCTATACAGGTAGGCAGTTACACCATCCCCTGGTTTGCACGCGGAATAGCAGTAGCAGGGGATTATGCCTATATCGTTGACGGTCATGAAGGCATCCGGGTCATGAATATCAAAGACCCAGGTGATATTGTCCACATCGCAGACTATGACACACCCGGCTATGCCTTGGGAATAAGCATAAGCGGCCATTATGTATATGTGGCGGATGGGGAGGCCGGGCTGCAGGTATTTCAATTTCAGGCTTCTGAAAAATATGCGACCGGAATCTCATATAAATCTTTGCCAAGCCTGGAGTTTTCGCCAATGGACACATTTCTGCTCCCCATAATCATGAGAAACCCGCAACACAGATATGGATGAATCCCCCAAAGAATGCTGAATCGAGGTTAGAGGGCAGTATCATGAAATTTTTTATCATTGGAGACAAGGATACGGTGACCGGTTTCTCGCTGGTTGGCATCGAAGGGGCGGTGGTCCGTTCCCGGGCGGATGCGCTCAGAGAGCTTAAACAGGCCCTGACTGATAAGGATATCGGTATCATCCTGATCACCGAAAGAGTCGCCAGGGAAATCCGGTCAACCATTGATGAATTGCTTTCCCAAAGGAAATGCACCTTGGTCTTACAGATACCTGATCTGAACGGACCACTCCAGGAAAGGAGATCCGTAGAGGAATTTGTAATTTCCGCCTTGGGCATCAAGGTGTAAGGTAGAAATCGAATCTTGAGGATTGCTTATGTTGAATAATATGGAGATTTTATGCAGGGTTATCATGGAGGATGCCTCACGTGAGGCCAAGGCCATTATGGAGAAAGCCAGAATAGAATCCGAATCCATCATAGAGGAAGGGCGACGGAAGGCCGGGGAACTCATAATATCGGCCAGGAAGAGCAAAAGCCATATCGATCTTTCCTGCAATAAGGCAAAAATAGTATCTTTAGCTGAATTTCAGTCCCGAAGCGAAGTCTTAGGCCGGAAGGAGGAGGTCATCGAGGAGGTCCTCCGGGAGGCTCAAAAGGCGTTCTTCGCCCTTCCTGAAAGAGATAATTATCCAGTGATATTGAAGAACCTGATTGTTCAGGCATTGAAATTTTTGGATGAAGACGGCCATGAATTTGTCT
>JBLIRM010000066.1:0-15069 GCA_049472295.1 bacterium
CTATACGTGGAAGAATGTCTCTTCGGTCGCATCCTGTTGCGATCAATCGGGGAATCTATGGATTACATGGGACAGCGACAATCGGGATATGGGAAGCAGCTTTCTATCGGATCGGGATGTATATGCCGGTTATCTGGGATCGAATGACACACCTCGCAAGTCACTTTCTCTTACCCCGGCTGAGGTTCAGGCGTCAGATTCAAAAGGGTACTATCCGGAGAGGTCCGATACACCCCTGTTAAATTCCCAGAATTGCCCACTGGTCTGGGGCACCATCTACCAGCCTAACAATGTCAAAGGCTATAACGGATTAGATGGATTTGTCATGGACATTTACAGGACAGTGATGGATGATCTGGGTCTGGATTTTCTGGGTATCGGCCATTATCTGAGTTATGAACACAGGGAGTACATCGCATGGCTGGCTGAAAAAGCCAATAACCTTTTCTCAGAGCCAAGCCATTTCATCTCGCTCAGCATACCGGAGAATTTACAGAATCAATTATACCGGAGCTTTAATGACATGATTTCAGAAAAGGAATCCGCTTTCATCGGTGCCTTCGTCAATGAATTATCCACTGCATCCATACAGGAAGCCCTGGAAAACAGAAGGGTATATATTGCCTCCGATAAAATATTCCTGGAGGCAAGGATACTGGAAAGGCCCATGGGGAGTGAATTGAACACCAAGGCTGCCATCCCTAAGATCGATGTTAATGTGCTTGGAACGGATGAATTATATCAGATCGATATCTTTCGCAACGATGCCTGTATCTATTCGCAATCCCCTAAGGGGAAATCCGCAAGATTCAGTTTTTTGGATATTAGGATGCCTAAAGGCAGAAATGACTATTATGTCCAGGTCATTCAAAAAAACGGGGAGGAGGCACGAACTCTGAAAAGCAGAATCAATGCCTTATAAAATTCTTTAAGTTGAGGATGGGGGTATGAAAATGAAAGAAAAAATCGCCATAATTACAATATTCTGTATCTGCATAGCCATTCTGATCGGTGCTCAAATGAAAGCGGATTCCATCATAACACCGGAGCACACAATCCTGGGCCTGATCAAAGCAGCAGAAAAAAATAATACCAAAGGGTATCTGGCATATTTTTGTGATGAACTCAAAGCCAACCTTGAAGATCAATCTGAAAAAATGGGTGAGGGCATATTTAACCAGATAATTGTGAAGAATTATAGAAATCTCATGGGGATCGCCATCAGCGATCAAAGGCAGATCAGTACGAATCTGATCCATTTGACGGTTGAATTCGTTTTTGATGGGTACGACGAGATCAAGTCATATCTATTTAAAAAGACAGTGGATGGGTGGAAGGTCAAGATGATTATCAATGGCCATGATGCCGGATGAGAAACGATTATGAATCGCAATGGAAACATTAAAGGACATGTAATGAAAAAGGCAATGATATTTGCAGGTTCCTTATTCATTCTTACTGGGCTTTTTTATTCAGGATTTCATCCCCTCAAGCAGGCATGCATTCAAATTCTCGCGCGAAAACACTACGCGGAGGGTATGCGCTGCAGGAAAGAAAATAGGAGGGCTAAAGCCTTGAGCGAATATTTGATGGCCGTCAACTTAGATTCCGGTTTTACTGAGGCCAGACATGCCCTTGCATTGAGTTTTACGGAAATGGGGCTGCATGAAAGGGCACTGGAAGAATACCAGGATATGATCCGGGAAAACCCGGATGACCTTGCCTGTTATAAACACATGGGAGACATATATTTTCATCAGAAACGGTTCGACGAATCCATTGCCTCGTATCGGGCATTCCTAGAGAAAAATCCAACAGATTCAAGGATCTGTTATGACCTGGGTTATGCCTACGCTCAGAAAGGGGATCTGGAACGGGCCATTGCATCATACCAAAAGGCCATCCATATCAACCCATCCTGGGCCAGGACCTATCAAAGCCTCGGAAATATTTACCTGCAAAGAGGCGAATATAAAGATGCCATTCATATGTATCAGCAGGCCATCCAAATGGATGATCACAATCTGGAAATCATCCGGTCCCTGGGTTTGGCCTACTATCAATCAGACATGCTTGATAAGGCTGAATCGACATATCAGGATGTCATCCGGAGAAAAGCAGATTGCTCAACCAGCCATCAAAAGCTGGGGGATATCTTTTTTAAGAGAGGGGATATGATTCAGGCCATCCATGCCTATCAGAAATCTTTGAGCATCAAACCCGGTCAGATGGATATCTATGCCAAGATGGCAAACATCTACTCACAGCAGGGAGACATCGATGAGGCCATCTCTCAATTCAAAAGGCTCTTATCTGTGAATCCGGATGATGCAGAGGCCCATTATTGTCTGGGGGCATTGTATGGCCGCAAACGGATGTTCGAAGAATCCATCTATGAATGCAAAAGGGCCCTCGAAATCGATCCCAAAAAGGCAAAGGCACACCATACCCTTGCCGTAAACTATTTCTATCTGAATCGGTTGGAATATGCCCGGACTCATGTAAAACGTGCCCAGGAATTAAATTACGATATCAGTCCGTCGTTTTTGGAAAATCTAAAGATGGCGCATTTTAATGATATAAATCAAAACATCTAAGTGGTGAGGGGGAAGAAGGATGTCGAAGGTCAGACAATGTTCGGTTTTTTTCTTTGTGTTTTTATTTATCTTGATGATTCTCATTACAAACAGGGTATGGTGTCAGATCCCCCTGTATTCCCCATTTCTCTTCTATGAAACCGGTCTTTTACAGCTATTACAGAATCCGGTATCACCGATTTTCGGTATCCTCACACAGGCATCCTTATATCCTCCTGTTTATTCCGATATCCTGGCACTCAGCCTGCTTACCCAAAACCTTGGATTAAATGCCAGAACCGGTTTGAATAATGGCAGCAGCATCCAGTCAATCAATCCCTTTGAGGCCCAAAATGAGATATATGCATCCATTGCCGATACCCTGCTATCGCCTTTTGTTCCGTTATCGGAACTTAATCCGACTATTCCGGGCAACACCCTCTCCTCTCAAACCTCGACTGTATCCCAATTCATTCGAGATCTGGCCTTGATCGGACAGTTGCAATTTGGCAATCCTGCCTCCCAGGGATTCCTTCCCTCAATAATAAACAGCGGTTTAGGTACATTCTATCCTAGAGCAGTTACAGGCGGGTTGTATACTGCAGCCGGTTTTATCCCTGCTTATCGGATCAATGATACAGGGATAACTCTGTTGGAAAAATATGAAGGCGCATGGAGCAGCACGGTTTATATTGGTGCAAGCGGTGAAATCAAGTTGAAGGAACTAACTCAATTCGAGACGGATTTTTTTGCGGATATCAAGTTTAAGGAACATCCCATTGCTGCTTCAGAGGGATCGGTCACCGGTGTTGTGGAAGGGAACCTGGTGAACTTCACCGTTTACTTTGATAATGCCTGTATCGGAACATTTACCGGATCAGGAAACGCAGTATATATCAGCGGCACCTATATCATTTCTTGCTTTGACGGCAGTTATATCGACGAAGGCACATTTGTACTCGAAGGGGAATAATACTGGAGTTAAAATACATCATCCATATTCCATAGAAATTTTCCATGGATGGCTTGTGCAATGTTTGTGATATGATCTCCAATTTTTTCAAAATTCGCAAGCATATCCGTATAGATAATACTGGAGATACCTTTATATTCCTTAGAATACATTTTTTCCACATGCCCTTCCCTTAATTGCATAAATCTTCGATTTAGCTCCTTTTCCTTTTTAAATATATCATGGGTCAGTTCTATATCTAAATCCGATAGGGCATCGATGGCCTTATTCATCATTCGCTCAACGATATTATACATCATATTAAGATCTGCAAGCTCATCCTTTGGAATGGTTATCTTTTTGTCGATCATTCTCAGGACGAGTTCGGCGATATTCTCAGCATGATCCCCTATCCTTTCTATGTCATTTATGCTATGCAGGAATGAAGGGATCATCTTGGCCTCTATTTCAGAAATCTCCCTTTCTGTAATCCTTATCAGATAATTTGCTATGGCGTCCCTTAATTCATCGATCATATCCTCTCTTATCAAGACCCTTTCAGCATCGCTGCTGCTGCCAGTCCTGAATGCCCTCACAGATGTTTCAACCATTTCCTTGGTAAGGCTCATCATCCGCATAATCTCTTTTCTTGCGGCATCTATTGCAATGGCAGGGGTATTCAAGAGGTTTTTGGCAAGATATTTGGGTCCATGTTCAATCAAGATCTCTTCACCTGGAAGGATTCTTTCAATCAATTTTGCGTATAAAGGCACGAAGCCTATGAATAATAATGAGGTTAAGATATTGAATAGTGTGTGAGAATTTGCTACCTGTCGGGCCAGATCATTGGAGGTTTTGGGAATAAAGTACAGGTAAAAAGAAAACATGGATAATCCGATTATGGCACCTATGGATTTTTGGATAATATGGGCCAAGGCCGTCCTTTTTGCAGTAAGATTGGTGCCTAAGCTAGCAAGAAGAGCTGTAACGCATGTTCCGATATTTGCTCCAAATACCAGGGGGATGGCCCCCTTAAGATCAAGAAGGCCCATGGTGGCCATGACGATGATGATCCCTGTGGTGACCGAACTCGACTGAAGGATGCCGGTCACAATCGCTCCAACAATTACGCCCAGAAAGATGTTATGGCTGAATTTTTCGAATATGCTGTGTATTGCAGATCCATTCCCCAACACCTCAACAGACCCTGCCATTATGCTCAATCCAAGGAATAACACGCCAAAACCCAGGACCGCTTCGCCCAATTGCTGGGTCGTTCTCTTCTTGGCAAACATATTGAGGATAACACCTATTGCCACAATAGGCAGGGCATAATCGGTTAATTTAAATGCAATAAGCTGGGCGGTTATTGTGGTACCGATGTTGGCCCCCAAAATCACAGGAATTGTCTGGACAAGGGTCATTAAGCCGGCATTCACAAAACCTATAAGCATGACAACTGTTGCAGAACTGCTTTGAATAATCGAAGTGACAATTATTCCAAGGACAAGGCCCTTGAATCTGTGTGCAGTAAGATATGTGAGTATCCGGCGCATTTTTTCGCCGGCAACCTTTTTGAGGCCGTCACTCATTATCTTGATGCCAAAGATAAACAGGCCTAAGCCACCGATAATGCCAAAAATTAGCTCTTTTTGTAACATTCCCGCCCTTTATTTTTCAGTTCATCCTTTTTTTGTTTCTACAAGGTAACACATTAACCTTTTAAGCTCAAGACAGCCAAGCACTTTCCATTTGGATTATAGAAAGTGAATGGTGCCGGTTTTAAATTTCTATCCATTTTCCCTTAAAATGAAACCGGGTTAGATGATAGACAGCAGTTATTTACACCATTTTTTATGGGATCCAATCTTCACGCTCACCATGCAGGCTTCCATAACAGGAGATTGACTAAGCCCGCCATATTTGAATACTATAAGACAAATATATTTCACTTAAAGACAATGGAGGAGAAGGATGAACCGGTTAAACAAGGATACCTCGAGATGGTTAATTATCTTCTTGATCGCCCCGTTTTTTTTATCATGCCTAAAGACTGAAAAAACATACCGAACGGCCAAATCCATAGAAACGGAAAAACTTGTTAACAAACAGGCGATTGACAAGTCATACTCATGGATAGAAAGACATCCGGCGAGTTTTATTGATGGCGGATTTGTGGAAATCTCGGAAGAGTTAATCACCTTTTACATCCTAAGTAATCATACAGAAGATATTTCACAAAAAAAGTGTTATTTCAAGGAGATCCAAAAAAGGGTAGATTTGATCGCAACAAAAAAAGACTTTAAAGTGCAACCAGGGGAATACACCATGCTATTGGCTGTTGCTGCAATCACCGAAAAATTGAAGATTACTTCCATGGACTTCAGAAAGGTTATCGAAGAACAGTTAATATCCGATCCTTTCTTCTACCATCAACATATAACGAGCACAATTTGGAATACCGTTTATCTTGAAAGACTTGGCTATAATCCCACAAAGGGGCTGGAGGAGCTATTACCTCAAGGTATCCTCTCCCAAGAGGTTCAGAAGAGATTACTATTTCAGCTTGTCAATGGCCCGCTTAATCCAACGTATATAAACCCTATGACTCTTTCTATCTATTACATGACTCATGAGATATTTTCTTTGACTGATTTTGGCGAAATCCCCCCTCCCCCTGTTATTGCAAATAACCAGGAATTTTTCTCCCAACTTTTGGATAAAACAATCGAATGGGCCATTACCAGACAACACATAGATATCCTGGCCGAGTTAATCATGTGTGTAAAGATGCTTAATTTTGAAGATGTTCCATCCATTCAAGTCGGGATTGAATTTATCATCTCGAATCAAGAAGATGATGGGACCTTCGGAATAACAAATCCCAGCAGGCCCAATATATACCGACATGGTATACTGATGTCCATGATGGCCCTTTCTATGGCATAATGATGCAGGAGGCTGTAGCGCTGTAAATAACAAGAATGCAGTTGAAGAAGTTGCTTATGATGGGATCTAACAGTGTCTTGAGATATTAGGCCTATTTGATTTATGAAGTTCAGTGTAGCATATATACTACACTGGATTTTATTATTACTAATTTTATGAAATATGATATCCTTGATCACAAGGTGTATTATTTTGATGTATCATAGGGATAACCTTCAATGGATCTGATTTTATCCGCCAACATCTTGGCATTTTGAGAATCCGGCTGAAGACGCAAACATTCCTTCAATTCTCGATCTGCCTCCTTATACTTCCCATGTTTAAAATAGGCCAGTGCAATATTAAAATGAAGATTGGGTTCTCCCGGCCGAAGCTCTCCCACTTTCTGCCATGCCAGAACGGCCTTTTCATATTGCTCTGATTGAAAATACATCATCCCCATATTCATCAAATGGGTGGGAATATCTATGGGCCTTCCGGCGAATGCAAGCTGCCATTCATGCTGGGCACCCTCGAAATCCCCCATCTCAAAATAGACATTCCCCAGATTCAGATGCGCCCCGGGCATCTCCGGCTGAAGCTCAAGGGTCTTCTGCCATTCTTTAATAGCAGCCTCCTTTTGTTCAAGGGCTTGATAGGCCATTCCCAGATAATAATGGGCCTTTGGATCTTCCGGTTGTAAACTCAACATCTGTTGAAAAGAAGAAAGTGCCTTATCAAACTCTTGCTTCAGTAAATAAAGATAACCGATCTGGCTGTGTGCCTCGGCAAAATTGCTGTCTATTTCAAGTGCCTTTAGAAAGAGTTCCTCAGCCCTTTGAAGGTCATTGAGTCTAAGATAAAGCATCCCTAAATTGATGATGGCCTTTTTGTAGTCCGGCCTGATTGCCAGTGCCTTTTCTAAATGGAGCATTGCCTGGTCAGTCCTGCCCTGACCAAGATACAGGCTTCCAAGATTATTATGCGCCTCGGCACTATTCGTATCGAGTTGCACTGCCTCATTAAATTGCTCTATCGCTTTATCTGTCTCTCCCCTTTGACTATAAACCAATCCGAGGTTGTTATGTGCCGTCACATGTCTGGGATCGAGTTCCAGAGCCTTTTGAAATTGTGCAGCAGCCTCCTGGATATTATTTTGAGCCAGATAGAGATTGCCCAGATGATTCCATGATTCGGCATAATCAGGGTCCAGTTCAATGGCTTTCTTTACCGCCACTATGGCATCTTCTATCTTTTCCTTCTTCTGATAAACAAGGCTTACATTGTAATAGACCTCTGCATATTCAAACAACTCCGCAGACCTCTGGAATTCCTTTAACGCCAGATCCCACTCGCCTCTTTGGTATTCAATTAAACCCAGATGATTATAGACGTCACTATGCTCAGGATTAATATCCAAAACCTTTCTGAAGAACAGCTCGGCCTGGTCCAAATCCCCCTTTTCCTCATTGGCCCAACCTATATGGAAATAAGCGGCCATATTATCCGGATCATCCTTGACAATCCTCCGGAACTCTTCAATCGCCTGATCATAAAGACCCATAAGAAGATAGCTTATTCCATCATCCAGGTAATTCATAATATGGATCTTGTCTTTGGGATCTGCTCCTATCTTGTCCTCTTCCATGTCTGTCTTGGCCTGGGTCCAGACATATCCCAGACTTCTCAGCCTTTGTTCCGTTTCTGGGTCCATTTTTTTGGGTTGGCTTACCTCAATTACCGGGGGATGCTCCTGCTTGAATTTTTCCAAGATGGTCTTCCATTTGGAATGATCTTCACTGCCTTGATGTAAGATATTTTTCTCCTCCCCACGATCCATACCCAATTGATAGAGCTCTGACACCGGCGCCTGGATATATTTCCACTCCTTTGTTCTAATACCTTCGAGCCGGCTCCATCCAAAATTTAGTTCAGGACACAAGCTCTCACAAAGGATCTGGTTATGGATATCACTGACTCCACCATATATAAGGGGCATGAGACTCTTTCCAGCAAGTCCCTTTATGGGTCTAAGTCCAAAAAGCTCTATCACTGTGGGCATGATATCCATATTACTGACCATGGCAGTAATTGTCTTTCCTCTTTCCTGAAGTCCGGGGGCATCTATAATCAGAGGAACATGGAGTGTGGCATCATATATAAAGACCGCATGTGTGAGTTCATTATGGTCCCCCAATCCCTCACCGTGATCGGCAGTGAATATGATCACGGTCTTGTCCATCAATCCCATATCCTTCATCTTTTTGAATAATTCTCCCAGGCAGTAATCTACATAGGCGATCTCTCCATCATACGGACGATCCCGATAGTCAAGGAGAAATGAAAGGGGTGGAAAATAAGGTGAGTGTGGGTCATAATAATGGAGCCAAAGAAAGAACCTTTGATCCTTGTTCTTTTCCAGCCACTGAATGGCAACCTTGTTGACATCTTCGGCCTTTCGTTCATTATAGAGACTATGGATCCTTTTTTTGCCTGGAGTGAAATTATCGTCATAAAAATCGAATCCCTGATCCAAACCAAAAATGGAATCAAGCACAAAAGACCCAACACAGGCCCCGGTCTGATACCCATACCCTTTCATGATCTCAGCCAGGGTAATAATCTCCCTGTTAAGGAAAAAGTTGCCATTATTACGCACGCCGTGCTGTATAGGATAAAGGCCTGTCATAATGGATGTATGGGAAGGCAGGGTTATCGGCACAGGGGTCATAACCTGGGAAAAAAGCATCCCTCCGGAAGCCAGTTTATCGATGTTGGGGGTTTTTATGGATTTGTATCCATAACAGCCAAGGTGGTCTGCCCGGAGAGTATCTACTGTGATTAAAAGGAGATTGTAATCCAATGGCTTGGGTTTTGCGCCCATGGCAAGTGCCACACCTTCAAGGAGAAAAATCAGGGAAAAGACCATTCCCATAACAAATAGTGAGCGAAGGCACCTCATTTTTTACTTAACCTTTGGAATCATGGGTTGTAATTGCTGTAACATCTGCCTGGCCTGGGTAAAACCCGGGTTGATATCCAAAGCAGCCTGAAATTCCCTGATAGCCTGCTGCGAGTCATTTTGTTGTGCATATATAAACCCTAAATTAAAATGCGCCTCAGCACTGTTTGAATTGTACTTTATGGCCTGTCTAAAGGATCTGATGGCATCTTGAAGCTGGTTCTGCTGAAAATGGACAAGTCCGATAAAATAATGGGCCTTGCCAAAATCGGGTTTAATTCTCACAGCCTTCTTCAGAACATCCAGGGCATCCTTGGTTCTTTGTGTGGCCTGATACGCGGAGCCCAGATTTAACAGGGCTATGGGATTATTCGGGTCTTTCTCCAAAACAGCCTCTGCTTCGAATTTGGCTTTTTCATAATCCCCGTGTCGCTGGTAAACCACGGACATATAATTGTGCGCCACTCCATCCCCAGGGTCCAGTTCCAGGACCTTCTGGAAAAGATCCTTGGCCTCTGACCATTCCTGCTTTTGAAAATAATAGAGCCCCATATTAAAGTATGCCTCTTTACACCTGGGATTAAACGCCAGGGCCTTTTTAAAGGTATCCAATCCTTCATTATAACGTCCAGCTTTCATATAACTCACACCAAGCTGTATATATGTCGTCAGACTCTCAGGCTCCAGTCTTGATGCGTGCTCGAAAGCCTCAATGGATCTTTCAACCTCTCCCTGAGCATCATATATGTGTCCCAGGCTGATATAGGCCTCTGTATCCTCAGGACTGATTTTCAGGACCTTCTTAAAAAGAGGGATGGCCTTCTCATACCGAGCGTCATTCACATAGGCTGCTGCTTTGTCAAGATATTCCAAGACCTCTATCTTTTCTTTGGGATCAGGATATTTGTCACTTTTTTCCCCACTGGGAGGGGACCAGACATAGCCAAGGCTTCTCAGCTTTTGACTAGTCTCCTCATCCATGGCTATCTCCGTGGAGGGAGGTTTTTCAGGCGTGATCTCTTGCTTTAGTCTGGCAAGTTTCTTCTCCATCATGGCGACCTGATTTTTTTCCTTTTCAAAAAGGTTTCTCTTTTCCTCCGGATCCTTATCCAGACGGTATAGCTCCTTTATGGGCGCATCAATATATTTCCACGATTCTGTCCTTAATCCCTCCAAAGGGCTCCAGTTATGGCTGGATTGCGGATAAATTGTCTCACAGTAGAGGACAAGGCCCGGATTCCTTTCTTTTCCCATCATCAAAGGCATCAAAGAGACCCCCTGCATATTTTCGGGTATCTTGCTGGAAAGTATATCCAATATGGTGGGAGAAATATCAATCAACCTGACCAGGGATGAGATACGCTGGGATTTTGGCAAAATGCGGGGACAGCTAAATATCAAAGGCACCCATAAAGCATAATCATATATAAAGATGCCATGAGTCCTTTCATGGTGATCTCCAAGGCCTTCTCCATGATCACCGGCCAGGATTATAAGGGTATGATCCATCAATCCTAGTTTTGAGAGCTTATTAAGCAATCTTCCCAGCCACTGATCCGCATAGGCAATCTCACCATCATATGGATTCTTGGCATACTCTTCAGAAAAAGGAGGAGGAGGCGACCATGCATCGTGGGGATCAAAATAGTGAACAAAGAGAAAAAACCTATCTTCTCCGATCCCTTCCAGCCACTTGATAGCAGCCTTGGTTACTGTTTCGGCCCGTCTTTCCTTTTGGCTGAGCCTTGGTTCTACATCGGTTATCAGGTCATCATCATAAGCATCAAATCCCTGATCGAGTCCAAAACGCTTGTCCATGATATATGCAGATACAAAGGCGGCTGTTTTATAACCCTGTTCCTTCAGCAATTCAGGAAGTGTGACAATGGCATCCGAAAGGGCATAGGTGCCATTATTCCGGCTTCCGTGTGTCAGGGGATAAAGACCGGTCAACATCGATGTATGGGCAGGAAAGGTAATGGGTACAGGCGTGAATGCCTTTTCAAAAAGGCATCCCTCTTTGGCAAGACGGTCGATGTTCGGTGTCTTTATCCTTTTATAACCATAACATCCGATATGATCCGCACGGGTTGTATCAAAGGTCACAAAAAGGATATTCAAAGGTGGGATCTTGCCTGCCTCGGCATGGCCACATATCAAAAAAAGCATCAATGAAAGAGGAATGATCACATATTTTATCTTTTTAATTATCAATGTATGTCCTCCTGGAAAAAGGCATAACTGCCATTTATTGTCCCCTTTTTTCTATTTAAAATCAAGAAGGGATGAAGAGATAATATGTTGTCTCTCCATCCCTTCTTTGTGCCGTTATCCTCAGGATTTAAAATTCACCTATTATATACCTGTTATATGCCTGTGGATATAGGTCCTAAACCCCATAAATCAGATGCAGTCAATAGACCGAGGAATTCCGGCCCTGTTAAGCCGTACGTCAGGGAATAGATAGCATTGGCCAGGGAAATAAAATACGCTTCTCCACCTCCGGCAAAACCTGGCGGCTTCAAAAGGCCCCATGTAGTGAGAAAGTTGATCGGTATGGGTGCACCGGCAACAGAATCGTACAGATAGGGCGGCGGCCAGGAATTGAGACCATAAACCCGATCAAAAAATAATAATCCTGAACCCAAGAGGGGTGGGGTATTATATAGGGCCCATATGGATGTAGCCGGATCCCAGGCGATTGCAGGCTGTACCGGAAGTATGGTGTTCCTGGTGAGTTCGGTGACAATGGGTACAGTACCGCGAAGCACAAGGGGATCCCAATTAAAATCGGTAACCAAGGGTGGAGACCACAGGGGCCAGAGCACATTATAAGGGGGCATGAGTGCCCAATTCTGAGCCTGGGCCACGGGTGCAATGAGCAGCCCCAAGGCAAAGACCAAGATAAAAAAGATACAAATTAGAGATCTCCTTTCTTTATCCATAGTGAAATCTCCTTACTATACGTAATTAGATTAAATCCGAGCAAGTTTGTTTATGTATCAACACCTCATCATTCCTTTCCAAACAACCTCCTTCCTTACCGTAAAACAGAAACCTTTTAGATCGCAGGAAGGCCCCAGATGTCCGCATAGGTAAAAAGCGAGGAAGGGGCTATGCCAAGGCCATTCCCATAAGCAATCAGGTAACTCAGGTTGGCCAAATCCACAAAATACTGGTACTCAACGGACAGCCTCCAGGTGGGTACTGCAAGATAGCTCCAACCAATTGGCAAGGCCAGAGGAATCGGTGCTCCAGCAGGATCAAGAAAATTGGGTGGAGGCCAGGGATTGAGACCATAGAACAGATCGAAAAATTGCACACCTCCCGGGGAATTATAAAATAAATAGGGGAATAGATCACCCATTGGCGACTCAATGGTATATGGATTCATGCCCAGGACAGGCTGCACAGGAAGTATGGTATTACGGGATAACTCTGTGATCAAAGGCGTAGGCACCCCAGTTATGGGATCAGGCGGCGAAAGGCTCGGAGACCATAGCGGCCAGAGTATATTATAAGGTGGCAGATTCACCCAGGACTGAGCCATGGCCGTCGAGTTGATAAGTAAACCTGCAATGATCAAAAAACTCAATAATAAGATCAGATAACTTCTTTCCTTAACCATAAATGAACACCTCCTTTAAATTAAATAATAGATGGAGGTAAAAGGGCAAGTGGCGTCAATCCCCAGATATCAACCGCTGTCAGCAGTCCAGTTAAGGGTAATCCAAACTGATTGGCGTAATATGCATTGGCCAAAGGCAGATACCACTCAAGGCCCTTTAAAGCCGTCGGCAATATGACCGACCAGCCTAAGGGAAGCGCAATGGGAGCAGGGGCACCCGTAATAGGATCTAACATATAGCTGGGTGGCCAGGGATTCATACCATAAAAAGGATCATAGAATAATAACCCGGGCCCTAAGGGTGCCGGGCTATTATAGAGTGCCCAGGGTATTCCGGACCCGCCAGGCTGACAGGGATCCAATGCAAGCACAGGCTGTACCGGAAGTATGGTGTTCCTGGTGAGCGCAGGTATAAGCGGTGTAGGCAGACCGGTAACTGGATTAACAGGGGACAGAACATCCGACCAGAGGGGCCATAGCACATTATAAGGGGGAAGGGCAGCCCAGTATTGAGAATGAATAGCTGGAGAAAAGATCAATATGGCAGTTACCAGGATAAAGAAACAGATTATCCCCAATCTTAATGTTCTTCTATTTCCAGACATAAATAACCCTCCTAATCATCATTTCTTTGAATTACTATGATGATCTTCAATATTTTTTTTAATCTTGCACCTCCTTTCTCTTATTTATAACATCTTGTTTTATAGATATTTATTCACCTCCTTTCAAGTTATTTTATATTAATGATTCAAAATAATTCAATAATTCATTTAGTTATTAACAACTATTCAATTTTAATCCACGATTATTATTTCCCAGGTCAAAGACCATAAATCATAAATAAAACTGCTATTGTTAATCATAAGAAGAAACCAATGCTTAAATTCCAAGGTTCTTATATTTTTGGGAAAAATGTCGGATATCTTTTTTGAAAATATATTGAGTTTTTTATATTTTCTTAGAAAAAAGGATTTCAGGAACGAATGACAGAGGTCTTGATGAATTCCAGATTCTGGGCAAACAGTCTATTTTCGACTAAAGGGTGGGTACATGCGACGTTTTTTGAAAATATATTCTCCTTATTTTTGACATCGCAAGAAATTTTGAAAGGACTCAGGATGAGAGCTATGCAGAAGAGGATAAGATTTTGAATCAATTTCTTGTTACTTATAATACATTCCAACATCGAGAAAAAATTGTTCCTTGGCATATGTGAAATATACATCATAAGATCCGATTTGAGGATACTGTCCAGATGGGCATGGATCTCTAAAAATTCACATAGATCGATATGAGCACAACGGATATATTCAGGTGCATCCAATAAACTCAATATGCATATTAAACAGATTAAAAAGATCGCTATACCCTTTACACGCATAATATCCCAACCTTCATTATAAAAAAGACATAAAGGGCGTACTTAGAACTATTAAAGAGTTATAAATATCCTAATTTGATATATTTATCATGTGTCATTGCAAGAAGGCGGAAGGCCGATAAGGTAATCTCCTTATACGAAAAAAAGATTACATCAGACTAAACCCTTGCAATGATAAAGAAAACACCATGGCAATGAGAAATACTATCAGAATCCGTCTATTGACCCCACACAAGGCGTTGGGTTTTAAAAAATGAGTCAATATAAGCGTGATATAGAATTGGCAGAGGAGAATACTCTGTTTTTCAGAAAGGAATTGGAGAAGGAACCTTTATAAGCCGAAAAACAAGATGCATGAGCATTCCAGTCTAAGACCAAGGTCCAAAATGATAAGTCAGTTTAAGGATGAAGATTTAAAAAGAATTCCCAGATCAGAGCAAAATGAACTCAAAAGATTTTGATGATTCGAGTTTGCTTAGTCATAGCAGCATTAATCATAGTCCTAAACATTTCTGGAATCTAAATATGAACCCAAAGGGCTACAAGATCCGTGTTCCAGTAAGAACTTCAGCTGCCAGCCTTTAAAAAAATGTCTTTATTCTCTTGACCTACCTCCTTCCATTTTTTTTCAAATGATAA
>JBLIRM010000067.1:0-15060 GCA_049472295.1 bacterium
GCACTTTGCTTGCGACCCTACTCGAGTCAGCGAGATAACGACTGATCAACTCATCGGTTGGACCCAAGCTCTCAATTTTACCTTCGTCAATATATATACACCGACTGCACAGCCATGATACGGCGGCCATATTATGACTCACGAACAATACGGTTCTGCCCTCCTTGGACACATCACCCATTTTCCCCAGGCATTTTTTTTGAAAGGCAGCATCACCAACCGCCAGGACTTCATCTATGAGCAAAATCTCCGGTTCCATATGGGCAGCGACGGCAAAGGCAAGGCGCATATACATACCACTGGAGTATTTTTTTACCGGTGTATCCAGAAATTTTTCAACCTCGGCAAAGGCTACGATCTCATCGAATTTCCTGCTGATTTCATAGCGATCCATCCCGAGAATGGCACCATTGAGGTATATATTTTCCTTTCCAGTCAATTCAGGGTGAAATCCTGTACCCACCTCCAATAGGCTTGCCACCCTTCCCCTTAAGGTCACCCTTCCTTTTGTGGGTTCCGTTATCCTTGAAAAAATCTTTAAAAGTGTTGTTTTACCTGCGCCATTTCTGCCGATGATTCCTAAAACATCACCTTGCTTCACCTCAAAAGACACATCCTTTAATGCCCAGAGGATCTCTTCTTTTGGTATGGGTCTTCCTATATGTTTTAGCCTGCGAAAGGGTGCTGCGGCCGAATCGATGAGCGTTTCCCTGAAGGTCTTATAAGCCTCACGCGCACCTATGCGATATTTTTTGGAAAGATTTTCCACTTTTATGGCTAAAGACGACATGCACTCTATCCCTTATACCACATCGGCAAATTCACGCTCCATACGGTTAAAGTAAGCCAGACCGGCCACAAAAAGGAGCATGGTCAAAATCATAGAAATGCCGAGCTGTGGCCAGGGAATGGGTTTGTGCCCCAGGATGGCAGCCCTGAAGCTTTCTATGATACCTGCCATGGGATTCAGGTAAAGGAGCCATGCATAATTTTTCGCAATGCTTGTGGGATATATTACCGGTGTCACAAAGAGCCACAGTTGTATCATAAAGGGGATCACATACCGGATATCCCTGTATTTGACATTCAGCGCCGAAAGCCAGAGTCCCACACTGGTGGCAAGCAGAAAGGTCAAAAACAGAAGAAAAGGGAAAAGAATCAGTCCGAAACCCGGGATGAATCTGTACCAGATCATCATGCCTGCCAGAACCACCATGGCAATAAAAAAATCCACTAGACCTGCAAGGGTGGCCCCCATGGGTATACATAAACGTGGGAAATATACCTTGGTGATCAGGTTGGAGCTGTTGACCAGGCTGTTTCCGGACTGCGAGGTGGCATTTGCAAAATAGGTCCAGGGAAGCAGTGCTGCATAGGAAAATATGGGATAGGGAATGCCGTCTGAGGGCATCCTGGCCATCTTCCCGAAAAAGATGGTAAACACCACCATGGTGAAAAAAGGCTGAAGTATAGCCCAGGCAGCACCGAGCACGGTCTGTTTATAGCGTACCTTGATATCCCGCCAAACAAGAAAATACAAAAGCTCCCGATAGCGGAGCAATTCCTTGATATCAAAACCCGAAAACCAGCCCTTATGAGGTTCGATAATGGTTTCAGTCTTGAGGGTATTTTCCTGCGCAAATGTCATGATTGAATCCTATATCTCAATCCTTATCACTCGGACGATTTCGGCCAAAGCAATCCAAAACAGGGGGGTTCCATTCCCCATATATAAGATTAGGTATTCTGTAATGACTCTGCCTGGCCTGCAGTATTTATTCCCTGCATGGACTCCATCTCTGATTTTTTTTCCAATTCAGGGAGCATGATCACCATCCCTGTAAGGAACCAGAAAGGTTCCATAATCCGCACAATGATAAAGGTATTGGTGCCTATGCAGTGAACGAGCAATCCCACAAATCCCGCAAGATAACCGAGTGACAAGCCTTTAAAAAATGGAGAATGAACCTTTCTATATGAATGCCATGCATTTTTAAAAATCGCCTTGAGGAGCAAGATAAAGGCGATGAGCCCGATGATGCCCGTTTCAACCGCTATCCGGATAAACTGGGCATCCATAAAGGAATAACCCGTCACACCATAACCGAAGATGAAATGATTCTGCAGCCAATCCCTCAAACCCTTTTTCCAGTCACTGATCCTGGCGGACGTGGACTGGTCCAAATTCTGGCCCAGTATGCTCTCCTGTCTCCATGAGGTCCTCTGATGCACAAATGTGTCCGAGACCCTTTCCCTTACCCTGCCCGGGGCATACAGGATCAATATCAATACGGCTGCGCTGGTGATGAGTAATGCAAACATTCTCTGTTTGCCTTTTAGAAAAAGGATAAAAAACATGGCCATGCCTAAGGCAGCCAACCACGAATTCCTGGAGAGGGTATAAAGGAGGACAATGGTTATAATGATGGAGAATGAGCCCAGAATGGCCTTCATATCAATAGAGTCCATTGCGAAAAAGATCCCGATAGTAATAGAGAGCATAAGCACCAGATATCCGCCCAGGGTATTGGGTTCGCCGTGGACGCCTTCGAATGGGGCCGTGACCCTCATACCCCGGGGTATTTGCATTATGGCGATAATACATACGATGAGACAGGTCAGAAGGATCAGCCATGTATAATCGCGAATCTTTTTCTTGTCATGCAGATGGTTGACCAGGATAAAATATACGATGATATATTCGAAATATTTCAACACAAAGAAGAAGCCTGTCTTGACATTGACCCTGCCTGCGATCATCCCTATGGCTGTAGTAAATGTGCATACCACCATGTACCCGAAGATATACGGATTGATGGGGGTCTTTCTCAAAAGGCCTAATTCATCCAGGTTTTTGTAGTATGCATTTTTGGCAAGCCATGCAAAACCCACGATTGCAATGAGAAAATCCTCTATACGAAGGGTCATGCCCCGTCCGTAAACCGTCCTCTGACCAAATTCAGGAGAGAGAAGCATGGAAAGGATCAGGAGATAGAGGGCCACATTGATATCCAAAAAGGAGATCAGAAAGATGGCCATTCCAACGGCTATACCGACGGCCAGGGCCGGCTTGAGCTGGGACATGAAAAAGGAGGTGCTCAGGAGAAGGATGAGAAAGGCCAGGAGAAAAAGGAGCTGAAATGAACCATGTATTGTCTTTTCTTGTGACATTGAAATATATGCTGGCTTCTACTTCTTCTCTTCGTAATATTGATAGATCTTATAACCTGAGGAATAAATCTCTTTGAGAGCATCCTGTCTTAAGCCATTAAAAATGATTCCCAAGATATTTGGCTTCACAGCATCCAACTGGAGCTTTGCGCGTTTCAGAAGCATTTGACTGACCTTCCCCACCCGATAAACTATGATAGTGCCATCGACCTTGGAGGCCAGAACAATGGCATCACTCACCGGGATAATGGGAGTGGAGTCAAGGATAATGTAGTCGTAATGTCTTTTGAGTTGATCCAGCAGGCTATCCATATGGTTTGACTGCAGGAGCTCAACGGATTGAATCGATGCAATACCACAGGTCATGATGTGCAAGTTATCCAGACCTGGAGAGGACAATGCATTTTCTATACTGATACTTCCCATCAGGATATCCGGGGCGTCTCTCACCACGTCTTCCCATCTATGATTTCCAAGGAGGACATCCGCAAGACCGGGCTCCCTGGGTATACCGAATACCTTATGGAGCTGAGGTCTCCTGAAATCCCCTCCGATCAGCAGGGTCTTTTGTCCGGTCTGAGCCAGGGTGTAGGCCAGATTGACTGCAACTGCAGTTTTTCCTTCCCCGTCTACGGCACTGGTTACAAGCAATGACTTGATATTTTTATCCTTTGTGGAAAACTGAACCGTTGTTCTCAATGTCCTGTACATCTCGGAGGTCAGATATCTGGGGGCATACAGGGTGATCAGATATAGGATGTGTTTCATGGCCTTTTCATTTTCCACACTGATCCCATGCCGTTTCAGATATTTTTCGATATTGTCCTGGGTCACATACTGGATAAGCCCCAGGGCTTTTATACCCAGATATGATTCCACTTCCTCAATGGTACTAATGGTCGGATCAAGGCTCTCCGCAAGAAATGAAGCAACCATGCCGATGATGAGACCGATGATTGTCCCGATCAGCGTGGGTTTGACATTACTATAGGGATTGATCGGTGCCCTTGGCAATAAAGCCGGTTTCACGATATATATCTCTTCGATCGGACCCGATTCCCGAATCAGGGCCTCCTGATATTTTTCCTTTAAAAATGAAATAATATTTTCGTTCAGATTCACTTCCCTTAACAACCGGTTATATTTCATTTCATTATCCAAAGCGGATTTTGCCCTGTTTTCGGATGAGTATGATATTTGGCGTGCAAGTTCCTCATCCTTCTTAAGATTTTTTAACTTGGATCTCAGGAGTGTGAGGATCTCGGAACGGATCCCCAGTATCTGCCGCTCCACCTTTTTGACTGCAGGATGTTCTTCCGTATAATCAAGCAAAAGGGCCTCTTTCTCTGTGAAAAGCGTCTGTAAATGGTCCTGAAATCTCTCCAGATCAGGGATCAGGAAAACCGAATTAAATACCTCATAAACTGAAAGCCCCTTATGATTAAGCTCCTCAACCAACCATGACACGGACTTCTTCTGTTTCTTTATCTCTTCGAGGTTTTTCTTGGTACGAATAAATTCTTCCGTTAAATAATCCGTGGTCTGATCCAGGCCGAAAATCCCCTCACCCCTTCTGAAACTCTTCAGATCCTCTTCAGCTTCGATTAATACATGATTCTGTTTCCTCAAAAGTCCCTCGATGAGTCTTTTGGCTTCGATAACACTTTTGTTATTCAGTTTGATATTCTCTTCCCTGAACGTCTCCGTGATGGTATTGGCAAGGCGTTGTGCCTCACGAGGCTCCTCCGAGGTCACAGATATCTCCAGGATATTGGTTGAGGCGATCTGGGAGGCGGAGACATGGGATTGGATCCTGATAATCTTTTTCAGCGCCTTTTCATCATTCAAGATATCCCCGGTACTCATATTGGGATCGATATAACCCAATTTTTTAGCGGCACTTTCAATGAGAGAAAAACTCTTTACGATCCGGGCATTGGTCTCCATATCATTCCAGGATGTCCAGCGTATCACCTGAAGCATCAGCCCTGAAAAGGTCGTATTCCTCTCAATCCTTGCCTGGGTGGAGGCTTCGTAAAGCGGAATGGGTCTGTTCAGGTATGTAAACAGGAAACTGAAAATCCCGATCAAAAGGGCAATGATAATGATAAGGATCTTCCTTTTTCGGAGGATGAACCAGTAATCTTTCAGGTTTAATTCGTATTGCGGCATTTCGGCATATCCTCTTTAATAACCGATGTCAAGCGTTAACTCCAGATCCTCGGGATCTTCGACCGTGTTGACAAGGGCAACCGGGTAAAGAACCAGTTTGAGCAGAGAATCGATCTTTTCCACAAAGAGCTTCATATTGGCAATCTTGCTCTTGGGTATATAGATCAGGTCATTCTTCAGGAGATAGACATTCTCCGTCAGATCCCCTTTTTCTATGATGTTCTTTAGATTACAGTCAAGGACCTTCGGGTCGGAAATATCCCCTCGAACGACCTTCACGGAATCCAGACGGGCATCTTTGCCATATCCTCCGGCCTTTGCAATGGCGTCCAACATGGTCAATTCACCTGTAAAAGGATAGATCCCCGGGGATTTTACCTCTCCAAAGATATAGACCTTTGAGGATGTGTCTTCGATCTTGGGGATAAATATGACATCATCCTTGTCCACTATTACATTTTGTGTGAGATCACCCTGGAATATGGCCGAATATAGATTGATTTTTTGCGGCACACCTCCGTGAATCAGCTCCACCTTTTTCAGGTCCGCGTTGCCGGCAGGGCCACCAGCCTTTGCAATGAGTTCAAGTATCCTTGTCTTACCGGTCAGATAATATGTCCCCGCCCCTCGGTTTGCACTCAATCTGGCGATGGCTCCCAGTATTGTGACCTTTTTGCTGTTGAATTCCACTGTCCTGAGATCGATTCTCGGATCGTGCATAAATCGTTTCATCTTTTTGGTGAGCAATCGATCCGCTTCCAGTTCGGTCAAACCTGCAATTCTGAAATTCTCAAAGAAGGGGGTGGTAATAGTGCCGTTCGACCGGACAGGAATGGTATAGACCTTTGAATCCATGCCTTCCCAAAAGGTTATTTCCACGGTATCCCCCGGTCCGATAATATATTCGGGCACTCCTTCGATCATACGGTATACCTGATTTTCTCTCTCCTGTTCCAGTTTATTTGCCAGTATCCGATGCTCGGGAGATCCTTCTTGTTCGGTTTCCATTTCCCTGGGTTCTGCCGTTTTCTTCTCAAGCATTGCTTTTTTATTCAACCCTTTTTCGGCCTTTTGATTGACTTCTGGTTTATCATTCCTTTGAACACGTTTCTTTGTTTGTCCATTTAAAAAGTGCTTTTCAAAGCGGGCATTACTGAGCAGCTTGCCGGAAGGTTCCTCTTTTTCTTCTTGATCCTTTTCAATGATAGAAGATTGGTTCGGATCGGTATCAGATCCCATGATTTTGCCGGCAATCTGGTCGGAATTTGTAAAATTGAGCCAGATTTTCACACCCTGCCCTCTTTGAGCTACCGCCAAATCCATATGCCCGTTCCGGTCAAAATCCTCCAGAAGCATATCGTAGAAGCTTCCGAAATTGGGGAGCAAACCTTCCAATGTCTCCCATTCACAGATCCTGACCTTCATGTCCCCATGCTCATTCACCCATCTCTTATAATCAGAACGCTGACATTTTCCGTTGTTGATCCATATATGGATCCCATGATTATCAAAAGAGCTTGCCATAACGTCCGGCCATCCGTCTTTATTGAGATCATGAGTCAGGATATCCCAGAAATGGCCCTCATCAATAAGGGACTGGGGGGGAGAAAACAGCCCGGTCCCATCCCCATAATAGATCCTGATCCCGCTGTTATATGTGGATACGATCAGATCGGGAACACCATCCTGATTCATATCTGTGGCCTTGATCCCCCAGAAATTTCCCTTATCCAGCGGCGGCATTGTGGCCCAATTCTGCTTCCCTTTTCTTGCAAGCCAGATCATAATCGCCCCGTCAGGCCCCCAGCTTGCTCCGGCAATATCTGGGAGTCCATCCAGATTGAAATCAGCCAGGGTGATATTTGCAAAACGTCCCTCTGCAATGGGTCCGATATTATCACTCCAATCCCCTTTATGATCTGCAAGCCATACATGGATCCCTCCTGGCCTTCCACCTTCCAGGGAATAATTGGCTGATAGGAGATCCGGAACCTGATCTGAACTCACGTCTTGTACCAGCAGGCCGTCATATAGCCCGGATCGGGTGGGTGATTTCGCAGGGAGCCATATATCATCCCCCTGGTTCAACCATACTGCAATCCCCTCTCTCCCCTCCCAGACCGTCAAACATATGTCCTTCAGGCCGTCATGATTAATATCACCCACACCCAGGGAATGCACCGATCCGTAAACAGGCAACTTGACCATCTTCTGCCACCCGCCAAGGCCATCGCCATGCCAGATGACGATGTCATGGCCATTGGGCATATAGTTGCCTGCCACAAGGTCAGGGTGTCCGTCATTGTTTAAATCACCCGAAGCCAGTGAGTGAAAATGGCCGGCCAGGGCTGGCCCCTGGACCAAAGAGATCTTCCCGGGAGAGAGGTTTTGAAGAGGCTGGCTGCAACCATGGCAGAAGAAAAACAAGGCGGACAAGAAAAGCACCAGACAAATCATGGGCGAACGATATCGGAAGGTTGGTTTTTTTCTTTTATATAAGTCTGGGTAATCTTTCTTTCTCATTGCCAATTACCGATGATATCCAATGCTCGGGATGGAATCTCATCCATATCAACAGCCCCGCTGATATGTAAAATGGGATGGGACTGCAGTTGGATGATCTTGGGGTCTTTCATTGGCATACCACTGGAATCATAATATATGATGATGTCAGGTCTCAGGGGATGTTTTTTATTGACCCTGATCACCTGCCCTATCTCTTTGGAATTCAAACGAATAAAGCTTCCCGGGGGGAATGGAGAAACCTCCCGAATCAGGGATTTGACAAGATGAGGTGCGAAGAAATCCTTCTGCGTGGTCAAAAGCGTCTGAATGACCTCCGGAGGGGGAAGTGGATTCTTCCAGGGGCGGGGATGGATCATGGCATCTATGGTGTCCATCAGACCGATGATCCTGGCCATCACATGGATCTGATCCTTTGACAATCCTTCGGGATATCCCTGGCCATTTTCACGTTCATGTTCCTGATAACATACCCTTGCCAGCCATTCGTAATCCTTTCCCAAATGAGAGAGATAATTTCTCCCAATGCTTGGGTGCCGTTCAATGGCCTTGATTTCATCCTGGCTAAGATCTTCGTCCTTGTCCTTGATCGACAAGAGGATGCCCACCATACCCAGATCATGAACCAAAGCCGCAAGGCCCAGTCGTTTTAGTTCCTTTTCCGGATAGCCATCGATAGCCATACCCAGCTTCATGCTCAAGATCGCAACGTGCACGGGATGATTGGTGAGGAGATCGTATTTTACCCTGGGCATAAATACGTTGAAGAGGAGTTGATCCCCCATTTTGAGGCTGTCGATGACTTTCTCCCATATCCCATCGCTCTCTGCATTCTGTATGAGCCTTTTCAAGGTATCGGCAGACCCCTTTTCCCATTTACTGATGGCCCCTGTTTCCGATTGATTGTACTCCACGGCCCACCCGTAGATATCCCTTGCCTTCTGCCATAATTGATGATAGAGCAAATCGCAGAAAAAGGGCCTTGCCCTCACATTGGATTTTTTGCAGGCCTGTGAATCTGAATCCCCTGGGGTTGAAATCAAATCAGATACAAATGTTGTGTCTGGCCACATCATCAATGAACCCTGTCCTTCAATAACATGTTTTTAAACCAATCTCTCTCAATACCCATAAAACGCCATTATCCATAAACCCTTTCAAAAACCTTATATAGAAGATATGAATAATTATTTAAATAGTTGTAGATATAGACTTACTACCTTATCGGCAATCCCCATGATCTCGCGCTAATCAAAAATCAACATGACACCTAAAAGTGCCTTTGATACCTTCCTCTATTAATCTCTTACGATCATGATCACATCTTTATTTATATTTCAAAATAACCAGAAGGAATGCTCCTGATCCGTATCGATTTTTTCCTTCAGTATCCCGTTTCCCAGATGTTCCAAAAAATTAAAGAGGACAATCATACCTATCCCCTGAAACAGAAGGAGTATTGCCTGCATGGCGTGAATCTGACGGATCAAAACGGCCCCTGCTCCCAGACAGAGCTCAAAAATAAAGATGAACATCACCACCTCTTTTTTGCTCATCCCCAGGTTTTCAAGACGGTGATGCAAATGATCCTTACCCACAAAATCGATCCATTCCTTGAAGGTGCTTACCTTTTTGCTCATGATCCGATCAAACGAGATATGGATCAGGTCAAAGATCAGGAGTCCGAAGATGAGCAGGGGGGGAGTAAATGTCTTGACAAAATTATCCGATCCCCAATGTCCCATCACCGCAAGGCTGGCCAGCATAAATCCCAGATAGGTGCTTCCGGCATCCCCGAGAAATATGCTGGCATCACGTGACCTGAAATTATAAGGGAGAAAACCCAGGCAGGCGCCTGCAATCGCAGCCAACCCCCATCCCAAAAAATTCTGACTGGATTGAAACGCAATCACTCCCAGATAGAATGCCATGATGGCGCATGAACCCGTTGCAAGGCCATCCAGACCATCCAAAAAATTGACAGCATTGGTGATCCCCAGTATCCATAAAAGGGTTAACAGCCATTCCCCTAATATTCCCCAGGGTCCGGAAGGCAGGAAAACGAAATGGATGCCGTTCGATATGACAATGACTACCGCCAAAATCTGAAGGATCAGCCTGAGCAAGGCACTTGCACCTCTTGAATCGTCAAGGATTCCGATCCCTAAAATGAGAGTGCCTGCAATCACAAGGGCAAGTAATGGACGGGAAAAGACCGCATAGAATCCGAGTGAAACGGAAACCCCAAAATAGATGGCGAGTCCCCCCAATAAAGGGGTTGGGCTCCCATGCGCCTTTCTCTTGTCCGGGATATCCAGGATTTTCAATCTCCATGCCAGGGACCGAAAAACCGGGGTCAGGAGAATGGTGATGCACGAAGAGAGGATCAGTATAAATGCCCAGCGCTGGCCCAATTGATTGAATCTTGTCCTGAATAAAGGACAGATCAATAGCAGAGTCAAAAGGGCCAAAGCAAAATAGAATATGGACTTTACCAGCTTTTTCATTCCTCTAAAGTCCCTTTAAAGGTCCAGTGTCTCTTTCAAACAGGAGGCCATGCGCTCTATTTCCTCTGTGTGAAGGTTGGGATAGATCGGCAGTGAAATGCTCCTTTCCCAAGCCTCTTCACTCCCGGGGAAATCCCCTCTTTTATCTATCGATCTTTTTTGATTCAGCAAATGCAAGGGAGAGAATATGGGCCTCTGCACATGAATATCCTTCTGATTCAGAAATGCCATCACCGGCCCTATGTTTTTTTTCATATGAATACAGTATCTGAAATAGATATGTTCCCTGAAAGGCAGACATGCCGGAGTCTCCACCGGCAGGGAACTCAAAAGATCATTCAGACGGGAGGCTGTTTCCTTCCGTTTGGCAATGAAATGGTCCAGTTTTTTTAACTGACAGCGTCCCATACTGGCCTGAATATCATTCATTAGATAGGGAAGATGAATATTCAGATCCTGTTTTTTATCCACACCATTCAGATCCCTCACCTTGGCCAAGAATTCCTGATCATCGGAAAGGACCATGCCTCCGGTGCCCGTGGTCATCATCTTCGTGGCATAAAAGGATGTCACGGCCACCTCTGTGAGCCCCCCTGTTTTCTCACCTTTGTAAGTGGCCCCCATGGCCTGCGCGATATCCTCTATAATCATCAGACCGAGGCCCTTCATTTCATCGACATCAGCAGGCAGGCCAAACATATGAGGCAATATGACAGCCCTTGTTTTATTGGTTATTTTCATTTTTACCCTGTCCGCAGTCATGAGGAAGGTCTTTGAATCGCAGTCTGCCAGCACAGGGATGGCACCGGTATAAGCCACAGCCTGATAGAGGGAGGCACAGCTAAAGCTGGGGATTATGACCTCCATGCCCTTTCCGATACCCAGGCCGAGAAGGGCCAGATGGATGGCAGCCGTGCCCGAGGAACAGGCCACTGCGCCTGTGACTCCACAATAGGCCGCCACCTCTTTCTCGAATATTGCAACCTCTTCACCTGAGGCAATATAATGGGATTGAAGTGTCCTGGAAAGGGCCGAGACCTCCAATCCATCCAGCGTTGGCATGGAATGACGAATGATGCTCATCGGTTTATGTGCAGATAAAATGACTTGTTAAAATGCATCAGATTTGGATGAACAGCCGGCTGGATATGAATCCTTCAGCGTATTTGACCCGGCTCTGTATGCCTCTGAAATTGGCTGTAGAAGTGACCAATTCAAGGATGCTCATGGAGTTGATGTTTGTTTTTGTGATCTGAGAAAAATGGGCCTTGAGGCATTCAAGCTTCTGCTGCAGGACATCGGTGATATCCACAAAGATATTGGCCACAAAATTGTACGTTGTCGGCACCTCAAAAAAGAGGAGATTCTTTGCATTGCGTGTCGCAGAGATGGTGGCGTCTGCAAGATTCCGGTGATCCTGATGGGTGTCATAACGATGGTTTACCAGGATCAGATCCGGATTGATCTTATCGATCACATTTTCAAGACGGATGATCAGTTGCCGGGTCACAGGCAGATTGGTATCCTCGTATCCCCCCCAGAAGATATCCTTTACTCCAATGATACTGGCTGAGGACTCCTGCTCTTTCTCCCTGATGTCCGGGTCCCCACCTGCCGCACCTTTGGTCATGATGAATAGGAAAACCCGGTGTCCTTCATGACTGTAGCGGATCAGTGTCCCGCCGCAACCATATTCAATATCATCCGGATGAGCGCCGATTGCCAATACATTCATAGGCTGGTTCCTCTTCTTCTGAAGCATTGAATTTCACATCGATCAGCTTTTTCCCTTCCGGCCCGAGATTAAAGAGCAAATCGATACAGGAAAGATCGGGTATGAAGCCTTCGAACATCTGGGGATAAGCCTTTGTTGAAAATTCCTGATACCATATCCGGACCTTTTGAAGATCGAACTGATCCGGATTCATATATTTGGGCCCATCCCTTCCTGCCAGGTAAGTTTTTGCATCCAGTGCCCGGCATATGGCCACAAGTCGGCCAGTGGAATCTCCATGCTCTATCCTGAGTTGACTGGCCCTGATGGTCCGGGTCTTTAATTCCCAGACAGCCATCAGATACTGGATGATATGAATATTCAAATCCGCCAGGGATTCCCACTTTCTGCTGAAGGTGTCTTGAAAAAAATCGGCATAGATCTGAAAATAAGGGGCCCTGGAATAATTGGTGACCAGTGTTTTCCAATGTTTCTCTCCCCATCGCACCAGATTGTTCACCCTGATATCCAGAATCCTTTCCGGATAGTGATAGGAAACGGGAACGGTTAACCATTGCCATCCAGTTGCCGTTTTAATCCGGTTTCTATTCTGCCATTCATTTTTTTTGAACTGCACGGTATCCAAAAAAACGAATGTATCGGCACTGGCAATCTTGTTCATATATCCAGCCCAAGGCATATACTGAGGCTGATGGATTGCGACAATCATGTATACCTCCGGTCCGTCAAACCAGGCATATTTCCCAGTCCTCCCTATTTTCGGGCGATAAAAACACCACGTAAGAATGGATCAAAAAAGGCCGGCACCCCATATCTCTGATTGAACTATGAGATCGATAACTGCGGATGAATTCGCTTTGTGATGTCTTTTGTTTCTCGACCCCCACAGCAAAAATGAGGGATATTGAGACAGCCATATTTTTATCTGCCCTTTCTTAGTCTATTCGACAATATTTCACTGGAATAACTAACACCCCTGATTGGGTGAGATCGTTTTCATTACACCTTGACCCCCTTCTTCAAAAAAAATCCCCAGGGCTTTCCTTCCATAGTTTCTGATTTGACTTCCGGGCGAATGGCAGGTTATCGCAGATTTCAAGAACGGAGGGAAGATATATGACAGGGACTTCAAAACATTCCAAGGCGAGTCGATATCATGGGATGTCATCAAGGAACAATGACCACCCTTAGAACGGTTGGCTTGCTTTTTACCCCTAAAGGGTACTTTATCGTCTTGTCATTGCGAGGAGGTCGAAGGCCGACGTGGCAATCTCTCTCTATGGCATTGCATGAAATGCCATGGCAATCAGAGATTGCTTCGGGCTGCGCCCTCGCAATGCCAAACGATACACATTCGCAATGTCAAATACTGGTTAAGCCTTTTTATTAACCTTACGCAAAGCGCAGGACTTTATAAATAAGTAAGAGTGGCTTGAGTCCTTACGGATAGTTATCGGAATAACCAATGAGTCATTGGATGGTGGTGGAATATTCGAATAAATTTTATTGACCTGTATTGAATGGATGGATTTTAAGACCGGATGGATCTCTCATCTCATTGGTTGACATTCAGGCCATATGGAATCGGCTGCGGGCTCAGTGTGGGAAGAGATACACTCAGGATCTTCCATGTGTTACCCTGCCTCCTAAGGGTGAATACCTGGAATTCATTCCTTCCCTGATAAACGATCTCTACAGGGAACGTAATGATATCCTCATCGAATCCGGATGATGAGGCGGATGCTTCCTTATTTCCTGAACCTGCAGTGCCTATAGTATTTTGATCATTCCCTTGAAGCGAGTAAATGGAAACACCCAAAACCCCATTCGCCTTGTTCCGAAGGTACTCTCTGAATGCTTCCTCTCCCATGCTTTTTAATGTATCCTGTATGGAGGACTGTGACTCCGGCGCGAAACAATCGATATATGTATTGATATCCCCTCTTCGGGCAGACTCATACATCGCCCAAACAACCTGAATCCGGTCTGGGAGATCCACAAAACCCTTTCCTGCCGGGGTGCGCAGCCTCACAATGACACCCCACAGGATGACACCTGCCAAAATCAATATGATAATCAACAATAGAAGTAAAGGGATACGGCCCTTTTCCTCAATGAAGATCTCAGTCATCTTTATAAAAAACCCGTTTCTTTTCGGTCTGAATCATCCATATCATTTATTATATATATATATATCATCAATTCATCGGACACAAATACCCTGATTTCGCGTTATCTATTTTTATGATCGGCTCGTTATTCTCGGTAAGGCCATAATTCGCATTCTTAAATTCACCACAGAATTCATAAAAAAGCACAGCATCTTAATCCACATTCTCTGTGACCTCTGCGATTTCTGTGGTTAAAAAAATCCTTTCTAACCGTGTAAAGTATAGAATCATTAAGGGGATATGGGACTTTCCTGTATCCAACCCTCAATCAGTCCGTATTCCTCCAGCCAAGACAGGGCCTCATTATATTCCTGAGAATGAATCGCACGATTCAATTCAGGATAATTCGATGCCTGATATGCAGGATAATATTGACTCATCAGACTGATGGCTACCTTTTTCGAAAGTTCCCTCGAGATAAATTGGAACATCTCTCTGCTTCCGGCAATACGTTCAGGAAGGAGGAGGTGCCTGATGATCAGTCCCCTGCGGGCTATGCCATCTTCATCCATCTCAAGGGTACCCACCTGACGGTACATCTCTTTTATGGCAGTCCTGCAGACCTGGGGATAATCCCTTTGCCCTGAATAACGGGCACTCTGATCCGGATCACTATACCGCATATCCGCCAGATAAATGTCCACAATGTCCTCCATAAGGGAAAGGGCCTCCATATTGTCAAAACTGCTGGTATTGTATAAAATGGGTATCTTGAGCCCCATATCCATTGCTTCTCTGACGGAGAATATGATTTGAGGCACGAAATGGGTGGGTGTCACCA
>JBLIRM010000068.1:0-14938 GCA_049472295.1 bacterium
AGTACTTATATATAGGCAATACAAAGGATTGATGGAGCTTCCGGTGCCTGCGGGATGTTTTGGGAGGCGGCGCATACTTAATTTCACTTTACCACATTATCGATGAATTAGTGCTATGGATCATAAGTTAATCGAAAAATTAAAGAGCTGGCTGAAATTTTTACCCGGAAACCCAAAGACCCGTATAGGTCTAGACATTGGCACGGATTGCATTAAATTTGTAGAAATCAAAACAAAAGGGGAATTCAAAAGGCTCCTATCATACCGTATGGTCCCTATATCCCACCTAAAAGGGAAACCTTCCGAGGAAAGACTCGCTGAGGTCTTGGATCTCCTCAGATCCCTTCTCAAAAACAGAACTAGCGTGCCTGTCTATACCGCGGTTTCAGGTTCGGATGTCATCATCAAAAGTTTCAATATCGCCAGATTATCCGGAGCCAAATTGAGAAACGCCGCGTTCTGGGCGAGCAAAAAATATGTCCCTTTCCCTTTGGAAGAGGCCTATTTTGACTGTAAGGTCATCGGAGACACAGAAGAAAGGGAAATCAAAAAGAAAGAGATCATGGTGGTTGCCGCTGCAAAGGAATTGATCCATAAGCGACTGGATATGTTAGAAAAAAGCGGATTGAAGATACCTGGGATCACAGTAACACCCTTTGCATTAAACAATCTTTTACAGGTCAAAGAAATCGGCCCTTTAAGCATTGCAGTGATTGATATGGGCTCGGAAAACACCTCCATTTCGATCTTTCAAGAGAATACCCTGAAGTTTGCAAGGGAGATCGTTACTTCCGGTAATAGCATAACGGAATCCATCGTTTCTCAGGCATCTATATCCTTTGAAGAGGCGGAAAAGATAAAAAAGGAATATGGATTATCCCAGACAGGGACCCCCAAGGAGTTTATCAAAGCAATCATGCCGGTGATTGAAAGGCTTATCAATGAGATCCAGAGATCCTTTTCTTTCTACAAAGAGAGTCACCCGGAGTTTACGATTGAAAAGATCTATCTGACAGGTGGAACAGCCCGAATGGAGGGGCTGCCTCAAATCATGCAGGAGAGGCTGAACACCGATGTGGAGGTCATCCATTCTTTTGAAAAACTGGATATATCCTCTCCCTCTATCGATTCAGAGGAATTCAATCAACTGGCCCCGCTATTCTCAAAATCGGTCGGTTTGGCCTTAGAGGACAATGAAGGGATTGATCTGCTTCCCTCTAAAGTCAGGCAACAAAAGGTTATAAATCAGATGATTCCGGTCTTCAGACTTTCTGCGATCTTCATAACCCTTTTGTGCATCATGTTATATGTGGATATTGCAACCCGGGTGCATATCAAAACAAAATCACTCAATCATTGGAAATCCAATATGCAAAAGCTGAACCATTTGGCGCTGAATCCCGGTCAAATTCAGGTGGATAGTGCCCGATACAAAATGATCAAAGATACGTTGGATCAGATTGAAAAACGGGAAATCGTCGATCCCTTCATTCTGAAAGAAATCACCCATATCATCCCTGAATCCATTGTGCTGGAAGATCTATCCATATCTCTTGTTGAAGCCCCAAAAGAAGAAGATGATGATGTTTCCAAGGTTGGAGTTTTTCAAATAAACGGCATGGTATACGGCAAAGAAATGGACCTGGAGGTCAATCTACTGCAATTTTTAGTCACATTGGATACATCACCATTCCTCCAAAAACCGGTAGTGACGGAAAAGGAAAAATCGGTTTTGGCTGGAAGGGATATTTTGAGATTTAAAATCCATTGTGATTTGGTGTCATGAGACTGTCATCCATTGATGGAAATGATTTTTAAGAGGGAAAAAGATGCATTTTGATATTCGAGGGAAAATGCCCCTTTTTATCGGAATCTGCCTGGTTATGATCCTCTTATGGTATATGTTACTGTATACACCCCAAAAAAATGATTTAAAAAGGATACAAGAGGAGCAGAGATTGATTCAAACACAGTATAACCGGCTTTTAGAAAATTCATCTCTGGCCATGTTCGATTCTGCAAAAAAATTGGAAATCTCAAAAAAATGCATCGAAATACTCAACAATTTGCCTCACAAAGAGGACATTGCATCAGCGTTAGCCCAGGTCATAGATATCGGTCAGGGGAAAGATATCCGGATCATTTCCATCAATCCCAATAAGATCTCTTTTTCCGACCATCAAGATACAGAGCCGGACGCCGAACTGGAAAAGATGGCCTTCGATATGATCCTGGAGGGAAATTTTTTAAACATTAGTCAATATTTATTTGATCTTATGAATCTGCCTTTTTTCGTTGGATACAGAAGCATAGAAATCGAGGCGTCGAAGGAGATCTATCCGAAAACCAAGGCCCAAATAACCTGTATCCTTTTGTTTTTGAACAATGTTAAAAAAGAACCCAAGACATCATGAAGAATAAATACAAATGAAAACACCGAATAAATACGTCACCATCATCTTTATCCTGGGCATCCTTTATGGGCTCTACAATCTGGCATCCTCTTCGAACGTGAAAAAGAGGGATCCCAAACCCATTGAGGCCACAGTATTGCCAAAAGGGGAACCCGGACTGGGAGACGCACTCAAAGGGGAATCCGGTTCTGAAAATGAGAATGAAACCGATGAGAAAGAAAGGCGTAAGATGCTCCTATGGGGGAGAGATCCCTTTATATTTCCCGAAGGCTCAGACCCTTATAACAAGATGAAAAAGGGTCCCACCCAAAAGGCCGACAATGGCATAGAAAAGGGGACCAAAAAGGTGGTTAAGAAAAAAAGGAATCGATTGTCCTTGAATATAACCGCCATCCTGATCAGTGAAGACCAGAAGGTGGCCACGATCGATCGGCCTCCCTATGTGGTGACGATAGGTGACCTTATCGAAAATGAACAGGTATTGGAGATTATGCACGATCGAGTGATTTTTGGAAGGAATGGGAAAACGCGGGAAATCTACCTGACATCCCAGGCAAAATCCTCCGGAAATACCAGAGGGGAAAAATGAATCTTAAAAGATATCTCTCTTTTATACTGATCATCCTCTGGTGTCTTGGCTGCACTGGCATCCGGAAAAAGGTGGAAAGGGTATTACCCGGGGCCAAAACAGAAGCCCTTTCAGAAGATAGCTCTCATGCAATGGAAAAGCCTGTTTATTCAGAAAAGGCCCCAACCCCTTTATGGGAGGAGGGCTTAATCGAGCCTCCCTTCAAAGGGCCCCAATCCCAAGAAAAATCCCTTTCGGCCGGGGAGGACCCCAACAATGCCCAAGAGAAACGCTATTTCCTCAGCATGATCGACTCAGACCTCAGGGCCGTTTTATTAAGCTTTTCCAAGGGGAGCCCATACAGTATCATATTGGACCCCAATGTCAACGGAAGGGTGACCATGGACCTCAATGAGGTCACCCTGGAAGAGGCCCTTGACACCATCCTCATCCCCTTGGGTTATGAGTACACAAAAAAAGGGAATCTCATCCGTGTCTCCAGGCCAAAACTGGACACCAGGATATTTACCTTGAACTATCTGGCCACGGTTAGGGAAGGGAGAACCATTATCGAGGCCAAGACACCCGGGGGTGTGAGCGGAGCCAGCGCAGAACCCACCAAGGTCACCAATCAGGACAAGTCAGATCTGTGGGATGAAATCGAAAAAGGCCTGCAACATCTACTCTCGGAGGAGGGAAAGTTCTTCATCAACAAAATGGCCTCCATCGTTATTGTGACGGACTATTCCAAAAACCTGAAAGAGGTGGCTGATTTTCTGGAAACGGTGGAAGGCACCATTCAGAGGCAGGTCGTGATAGAGGCAACGATTGTGGAAGTGATGCTTTCCAATGATCACCAGATGGGCCTCGACTGGACCTATCTGGTAGGAAGCGAAACCGGTTCGAGCTTTTTAGGCGACAACACAAAATTTGCCCTAAATACATCTGGACTGATGAGCACATCAGTTTTTGAATTCAGCTTTCAGTACAAGGATGTGGACGCCCTGCTGAATGCCATCTCTGAACAGGGTCAGATGAACATCATCTCCAGGCCGCGAATCACCACCTTAAATAATCAGAAGGCCCTTATCAAGGTGGGAACAGAAGAGGTCTACTTCGAACGGGAGACCGAAACCAGCACCACCACGTCAACCGAGACATATACGGCGAAATTCTTTACCGTAGGGCTTCTGCTGGACGTCACCCCGCAGATAAGCGCTGAGGATGAGATTACCCTCCATATCCATCCGGTAATCAGCGAAAAGGTCGAAGAAAGGCCATACCCGATCGGCGGTGGAACGATTCCCATTGTGAGTGTCAGGGAATCCAGTTCCGTGGTCCAGGTCAAATCCGGAAACACTGTGGTTTTGACCGGTCTGATGATGGAAAAAGACAACCGGAACGCCAGCGGCATTCCATGGCTCATGGAGATCCCCTTTCTGGGCAAACTCTTCCGCTATGACAATACAGAGAAGACCAAGACCGAACTGGTGATCACTTTGACCCCCAGGATCCTCTGTGGCAAGGAGATGCATGAATACAGCGATGAGATGTTGGAGAATATCTTGCGGTTCAAGGATGAAAAGGCCCGGCGAAAGCCAAGGCATGAGGCATCCCTGTCCGACTTATCCAATCAATCTGTCCCCCCCCGGCGAAGGGTTATCCCTCACTGATAGATTAAGCCCATGTGCACTTATGCCAAGTTGCGATCAAATGATGAATTTGTCATTGCGAACCAAGTGAAGCAATATCAAATCTAGATTGCCACATCGCTGTCCCCTTCGCTTTGCTCAGGGCTTCGGCTCACCCTCGCAATGACATGGGGAGAGATTGCCGTTTCTTCGGCTCATCTAAGATAACAGAGAAATGCGGTGAACTATTACTATGGATTAAGCACATGAATATTAGAAAAGTTTTACAAACCACTCGAGGAAAACTGATATAACTGCTGGAGTAACATTCTGGCATCCATGTAGTCAGGCCGGATCTGGAGCGATCTTTTCAGATACCGAATCGCCTGGTCGGTTCTTTCCTCCTCTAAAAGTAATATGGCGACTCGATAGCAGGCGATATAATCATCAGGCCAGAGCTCTACGATATTTTTCCATACCTCAATGGACTGATCAATATCCTCGAGATGATAATAGGTATCTGCAAGGCCGACTTGTGCGTCATGATTCTGTGAATCGTATTGAACGGCATCCTTGAATCTTTTCAATGCCTTTTCCGCTTTCCCCTGCATGGCATAAATTCCGCCGAGGTTTCCATAGGCCATGGAGACCACCACAGGGTCCTTGGAGACCTCCATCATGGCAAGGAATTCCCTCCTGGCCAGATCCAATTCATTTAATTGCATATACACCCTTCCAAGATTATGGTGCACATAAGGGATCATGGGATTGATTCGAAGGGAATCTTTATATGCCTGAGCGGCTTTATCCGGCTGGCCTAACATATCGTATAACAAACCCATAATATTCCAGGCGTCGAAATTTTGCGGATCGAATTCGACCAGTTTACTGATCTTTTTTAGTGAATCCTCCGGTCTTCCCATATTTTTATAGATTAATCCAACAGCATAGAGCCCCATCAGATTTTCAGGATCTTCCTGCAGGACCGCTTCATATATCTTGACCGCCTCCTCATGCTTTCCCTCTTCATCCAGCCCCCGGGCCATGTCCAGCTTGGCTAACAGGTGGGCCTTATCCTTGGGGTCAGGGAGCAAAAGGTCCATCTGATCCCCTGTCTCCTCGTCCGCAGATCCGCTAAACCCGATGTATCCAAGGCTTTGGAGTCTTTCCCTCTCCGCAGGGGAAAGTGCTATTTTTTTGGAACCCTCCTGAGAATTCGATTTTTGCAGCAACTCCTTTTTCAGACTCAAACATTGCTCTTTCAGAAGACTAACCTTCTGGGGATCATCGGATAACAGATTCACCTTTTCCTTGGGATCTTTATTCAGATCATATAATTCAGGTTTGGGGGCATGGATGTATTTCCATCCGTCAGCCGTTACAATCCCCTCCAGAGGCGCCCAATTCAGGTTTAATTTCGGATAAAGGGTCTCACAGTATAAATCGAGGGAGACATCCTTTTCCTTGCCTGAAAGGAGAGGCATAAGGCTTTGACCCTGGAGGTTGAGCCCCTTGGATGGGATACTCAGCAGCTCCAAAATACTGGGCATGATGTCCATGATTCTGACCAATGGGTCCACTTGATGACCTTTGGGAAAGAGCCTTGGACAGCTTATAATGAAGGGTACTCTCAGGGTGGTGTCGTAGATAAAGAGCCCGTGTGTCTGTTCATTGTGTTCCCAGAGACTCTCACCATGGTCTCCAACCATGATCACGCAGGTATTCTCCAAAAGGGACAATCTCTCCATTTCCTCGAAAAAATCTCCCAGACATTTATCGGTATAAGCGATCTCCCCATCGTACGGGCTTTCCTTATATTCTGTGTCAAAGGGAGAAGGGGGGTCGTATGGGGCGTGAGGATCAAAATAATGCAACCAGAGGAAAAAGGGCTTCTGATGGTTTTTTTGAAGCCATTTTTTACCGGCATCCGTCACTCCTTCTCCAAGCCTGAAATTTTCACTGTAATCCGATGTTTCTTCCTTGGCCCCAAAAAAATGATCATCGTAAAAATCAAATCCCTGGTTCAATCCGTAATAGGAAGCCAGGACAAACGAAGACACCACGGCACCGGTCTGATAACCGGATTGCTTTAAAATCTCGGCCAGGGTCTTTGCAGAATCAGCCAGCACAAAATTGCCGTTATTCCGGACACCATGTTGCAGTGGATACTGGCCTGTCATCATGCTAACATGGGAGGGGAGGGTCAGGGGCACCGGCGAATAGGCATTGGAAAATAGAATGCCATCCTTTGCCAATCGGTCGATATGGGGGGTCTTGATCTGGTTGTATCCATAGCATCCCAGATGATCGGGCCTCAGAGTATCGATAGTAATAAACAGGACGTTCAAACGATTGACAGGCCTGGACATGCCGCAAGCAATCCGGATCGTTCCGAAAAACGAGATGATCATCCACAGGGTTAGCAGAGGGACACTTTTTTTTGAAAAAAACATAAACACTCCTTTAGAATTTTAATTTATTATAATATTATAAATTTAACAGGCCATACCCTAATTGTCAAAATCAAATCCATCCGAATGATGGTTTCCGCAATATCGATGATTCACTTTGAACCTGTCAGGTAATGCAAACACTAAAACACACCCCCCTACCTATCTATCGAAATTTTTAAGTGATGGCAGTGATACACCCTCGATATACTCTCCATGGTGACATTCGAAAATCAAAAGACAGGCTTCAAATCTGGAAGGAAAAACCAAATCCTTGGACCTGTAAATCTTCTGGTTTTTGACTGCCTTTTCATCACTCAGTAATATCCAATTCCTGTGCCAAACCAGAATGCTCAGTTTAACACATTGAAAATCAAAAGACAAATACTGTTTTTGAGAAATAGGTGCTTCTCCTTTTCGACCGATCGGGCGAATTCAATGAACAATCCCTCAACAAGTTGCAAGGAATGACCAAGTTAAAATTTCTTTCTCAAATAATGATCAAAGGTCCGCCATCTGAATACTGCATGATCGTCAATCAATACCCCCTAAATGCTCTTCGACAAAAACATCGGGAATGAACGGCTTAACCTTGGAGCCAATCCATAGAATTAACCCTACAACGATACTTCTCATTTCGAGCGAAGCGATAAATCTTTAACTATTTGTTTTACAATAAGATTTATCGTCGCCTTCGGCTCATCGAGATGACACCTGAATGGTAAATGACGTTGTAGGATTAAAGGAGAAATTGGAAAAAATCCGTAAGGAATAAATCGTTTGGGCGGAATATCTCTTATGCTTGATTAGATGTTGGTTTAAAATAAAACTAAGGCCAAAGAGGTGACACGCAAACTGTGCCGCATCAAAATATCTTCAGCACCCAATGTCTATAACCTATTTTAGCCAGTTCTCCGGACGCCGTCAGCCTTTGCCATCTTTTCTTATCGAGTGCCAAAAGGAGCTTCTCCTCCAACTCATCTCTGGGCCTTTCCCTAACGGATCTCGTATGAGATCCGTTTCGGAGTCTACAAAGTCCGGGCATATACTCAAATCGCTTATTCCGATAATACTCATCAAATTTTACCTTCTTAATTTTCATATCAAGGCCCTTTATCCTCTTCCAACTCCTGATATATCTCTGCAAGGGCTTCTTCCGTTGCCTGTTCCCTGGCCTTGCCAAAAAGATATTCTTTGTTAATCTCTTGGACATGCAGGGATAAAAGCCTTTTGACCCAACGTCTGTCATCCTCCCACTGCCAATGCACATAACCATTTAACCGGTCAATGATCAAATCCTCGAGTCCGATGATATAACAGCGCATATCCTCGATTTCTACTTCCATTAAAGGGGCGTCTTCTCCGGCTAAATCAGATGTCGGGGCTTCAATAAGCGCATCTATGTCCTCTCTGATCCAATATCTGCCTTCCTTGTGAAAGCCCAGTTTTGAGAAAATGGCATCCACTTCTTTAGAGCTTGGCAGTGCAACATCAATGTCACCCGTGCTATATCCACCCAATGTATAATACTCCAGGGCCTCTCCGCCAATAAGAATCGGCCTTTCTCCAATGCTCTTCAGAGCCTCTGTGAGAATAGCCAATATCCATAAACGACGCTTTAATGGATTTTCAATGATAGAGGACCTTTGCAGACGTTCTCTTAATTCTTCAAAAGTGATCATTTTTCCGGCATGTCTGGTTTGTCAATTTTGATGGCCTCGTATAAAGTCATGAACCGATTCATGACTTTTTACGAGATTGTCATTTTTTATAAAGTATAATTTACAAAGTATAAATAATATCCAGGATCATTGTCAAAAAGATATTCCACTTTAAAAAAGCCCCGCTTCCCTTGAAAATGTTTCCCATCGGGATGATCTCAGGAAAGCAACACAGGGAATTCGACCATACGGTCTCATGTTCCGCCCGTTCAGGCGAATCTCATATAGTACCTGCCTTAGGGAATTTATCCAATTAATCTTTATTCTCAATAGATTATATTAAAAGTTCCATCTGGCACAATAATTGACAAAACCATATTATCAGACGGAGTGTTCGCATACCTTTTTTATTTAAAAAGATAATGAAAAACAAGAACCGGTTCCGGAATGAAAAAATAAATATCATAAATTAATGATGGAGACATCCAGTGAAAAAAACGATCGAGAAAATAGGATGGTGTGCCTTATTCATTTGCATGTTGGGCCTATCGGCCTGTCTTGACCCGACTGCAAACAGCTTCGACAAGAGCGGGAGTCTCCATAAGACCCTGGTCATTAATGAAGTGGTGGCAAGAGCAGCAGACGGTGGCAATGACTGGATCGAGCTTTACAATGCCGGAGAAAATGCTTTGTATCTGAGGGATTATTCGCTAGTTGACGATAACCTGGAGCGTGAACCGGCAGCGCTGCCTGATATAAAACTGGAGCCCGGCAAATTTATCCTGATCCAGGCCACGGACGAAGCACCTGAAGACGGCTCCTATTACGTGCCCTTCAGATTGGGCACTGACGACAGAATCATACTCTATTGGGGCCTCACCATTATAGATGTTCTGGATTGGGAATTGAATGAGGCACCGGCCGGTTATAGCTATGGCCGCTTCCCTGACGGTATCGGTGTGGCATGTACCCTGATACCCACGAAAAATGCGGCCAACAAGGAGATTTTGATATCCCCCCTGGTTATCAATGAAATTGTTGCCAGGCCCGCCGATGGAGGCACCGACTGGATCGAGCTCTATAATTCCAGTGAAGAGAATGTATATCTGGAAGATTATACCATTGTTGACGATAATCCGGCCCATGAGCCCGCGGAATTACCGGATATAATCCTGACGCCGGGTGATTTTTTCGTGTTCAAGGCAACCAGCACGGCCCCGGGAGACGGTTCCTTTTATGTGCCCTTCGGATTGGGCGTGGATGATTCCGTGACCCTTTATCAGGGCCCCGATATCATGGATGTGCTCGACTGGGAGGATGGGGATGCACCTGATGGTTACAGCTTCGGCAGGCTTCCAGATGGGTCGGAAACGTTCCAAACCCTCATTCCCACGCAGGGTTTGCCCAACGAGGGTGTGGACCTATTCCCAAAGGACCTTGTTACGGAGGTTCGACTGGAGCTGAGCAAAGAGGCGTGGGAAGCTATGCTCGCCGACCCCATGGCAGAGGAATATTACCCAGGCACCATCACTTACCGGGATTTCCGAGTGGATGATGTGGCCATCCGTGTGAAGGGGCAGTCCAGTCTCATGAGTGTCTCCAGGGACCCCAACTCCGACCGCTTCAGCTTCAAGGTGGACATGAACTACTATGTCAGAGGGCAGGATCTGTTGGGGCTCCAGGATCTCAATCTGAACAATGGATTCAGCGATCCGACCTTCATGCGGGAGCACCTTTCCTACAGCCTGATGCGGGCACTCGATGTTCCGGCACCCCGCAGCGCCTTTGTGAATCTTTACATCAATGGCTCGCTTTTCGGGCTGTATACCGCAGTAGAACAGGTAAGCGATGAGTTTGTGGAGATCGGGTTCGGAGAGGACGATGGAGACCTTTATAAGGCCGGCATGGGAAGCGATCTCCTGTGGAAGGGTAACAGTATTAATGATTACCCGGGCCTGGAGTTGAAAACCAACGAGTACATCAGCGCTCACAGTCCGCTGCTCTCCATGCTGGATATACTGAACCACGGCAATGACTTCGAATCGGTGATCAATGTGGATGGGGTTTTGAGGTATCTCGCAGTAAGCACGGCATTGACCAACCTGGACAGCTATCAGGGACCTTTCGCACAGAATTACTATCTGTACGAAGAAAATGGTGTATTCACAATCATACCCTGGGATCTCAATATGGCCTTCGGCGGGTTCAGCATGGGGTGCGATCGGTCCGATATCATCGAATTCATGATCGATGAGCCCACAGCCGGCAGACTCGAGGATCGACCTCTGATTGCAGGACTGCTGAAGCATCCCGATTATCTGGCCCTCTATCACGAATATCTGGATGAATTGATCACAGGGCCCTTTTCACCCGAAGTCATGGGACCCATCATCGATGAAACCGCGGACCTGATCCGTGAGCATGTGTATGCAGACCCCAGCAAATTCTTCACTGCTGAACAATTCGAGGAAGCACTCGCAACTGATCTGACAGGCGATCCCAATGCCGCAGGGATGAGCTACAGCAGAGTCATCGGGCTGAAGGCGTTCGTCAACGAACGTGTGGCAAGCATCCGTGACCAGCTCGACGGTCTGGCGCCGGCAAGCGGGGACGGTTCGGGAAATAGTCCGGGCGGATCAATAACAGGAACAGGGGATTTCTCTTTGGAGGATGCCATTGCAGAGGTCTCTCCCTCTTTTGCCTTTCAGGGGGATATGGATGTAATACTGACCATCACCCTCAGTGAACAGGAGATGATAATGCCTCCGGACATCAATCCGAGTCATGTGAAGATAGGGTCGATAGAAGGGACCGCAATCAGCAGAAACGGGCTGGAGATATCCGCCGTATTTGATATCCCTGTGGATGAATCCCCGGGGCTGAAGGACATATCCGTCCAGTTCGCGCCACCGGAGGGGTTCCCGCCCCCTGGCGGCTTTCCTCCTCCAGGTGGATTTTCTCCACCAGGTGGGTTCCCTCCTCCGGGTGGATTTCCTCCTCCAGGTGGATTTCCGTTCCCCGGAGAAATGCCTTTCCCCGGCGATTTCCCGCCTCCGGGCGAAGAGGGCCCGATCCTTATAAAACCCGAAGCATTCGAGGTCGTGGCATTTTATTGAAGGGGAAATCAGAATTCTTTATGAAAAAATAAAGGTCCAAGAATAGCTTTTTATTTCCGAGCATCAAATAAGATATCAAGATCATCCTTGTCTTGTTGACGGTTTGATTGTTTTTTATTTTCTATCAATTCATCCAATCCAATAAAAAAAACCTCCTCATGGCCATATGTCCCTACCACTTTAGTTTCCCATACCTTTTCAAAGGGACACCCTTGAATGGAGGTCATAATATCGATCCTGAGCGGTTCATATCCCAATTGCACAATGATTCCAGCCTGGCAAAAATCCTTTTCCGACAGTTTGAGACTTTCAAATCCAAATTCCTTAAGAGCAGCAGCTATTCTTTTTCCGTTTTCAATGGTCGGATCAATAAGAATGTCCATATCCTTGGTATAGCGGGGTTTGGCATAAAAAGCCACTGCATATGAACCGATGATGCAGTACCTCACACTATTTTTGTTGAATAACCTTAATAATTCTTCGTAATCCTTTTCTATCTTCATCTCGAGGAGGCCTTCCAAATTTAAAGTAGATTTCTCTTAAGAATTGAACCGTCTCCAGTCTTTCTTCGGGTCCCATACGAAGATAATAATCCCTGTCGAATTCCTCGGCTTCTTTAAAGGAACGGGCCTTATGCATCCAAATCTTTTTCATGATATCTTATTATAATTCCTTTAAAAACCTTATACAAGATGAATGGCAATCCATCTCTTCAGATACATCCGCCTATGCACCCGCACTGAACCGTTCGACCATCCGGTCTTAAAATCGCCCGAAAGGTCGAAATCCTTCATCCAAAAATCCCTTCCAGAAGATCTTAATAATTATTTAACGGTTATTTAACAATTATTTAACGATTCCTTATCCTTACCTCATACCCCTGGCATCATAATTGGAATAACCAAAGTAGCACTTTTGTACCAATCTGTTCCAAGTGTCCCATAAAGTATTTTGCGGCCATTTTCGGGAGTTGGAGATATATCCATGGCCAAACACCATTAACAGTGAGGTTTTGAGAGATGTTCGGCAAAAAGGTCTTTAAATTGAGCACATTGGCAATATTCATGTTCCTGGGGATTGTGATATCCCTTAATGCCTGTTATGCGGATGGCCTGGTCATCAATGAGATTGTTGCCATGGACGCTTATGGCGGCACGGACTGGATCGAATTCTATGTGGTAGGATCGAGTTCGGTCTACCTGGGGGATTATTCCGTGGTGGATGACAGTGCGGCACACACACCCGCACCCCTACCGGCTATTACTCTTGGGTCAGGAGAGTTCCTTGTAATACAGGCATCCGCTGAAGATCCCGGAGAAGGCTTCTATTATGTGCCATTCGGTTTGGGCGCCGATGACTCTTTGACCCTCTATCAGGGTTCGACTGTGGTGGATATGCTGGACTGGGAGGACGGGGATGCACCCAGCGTTTACAGCTTTGGCCGTTTTCCCAACGGCACCGGTTCGGCCCAGACACTTACCCCCACGCCAAACGCTACGAATGAAACCCCCTTCAGTATAGACCTGCTGATCAATGAGGTGCTGGTCAATGACTCCGGGGGCGGCCCTGACTGGATCGAACTTTATGTGGTCGGTGACAGCCCTGTTTATCTGGGGGATTATTCTGTGGTGGATGACAACCCAGCACACACCCCCGAACCTCTGCCCGGCATCACCCTGGGGCCCGGGGAATTTTGCTTGATAAAAGCCACTACCGTAGATCCCGGTGACGGTTCCTTTTATGTGCCCTTCGGATTGGGTGCCGGTGACAGCGTGACCCTCTATCGTGAATCGTATGTGGTGGATGTGCTCGCCTGGTCTGCTGGGCAAGCACCGACCGACATCAGTTTCGGACGCCTCCCGGACGGCACGGGAGAGGCACAACCCCTCACCCCGACCCCGGGTGCAAGCAACGAGATCTTCGAGGTCTTTCCATCTGATAGGGTCATAGATGTCAGGATCGAGATGTATGATGCCCAATGGGAGGATATTTTGGAGAACCCAATGGCCGAGCAATATCAGGTGGCGAATATCGTATATGATGGTATTCGAATAAACGATGTGGCCGTTCGAACCAAGGGGCAGTCCAGTCTGATGACAGTGGCAGGAGACCCCAATGGGATCCGGTTCGGCTTGAAGGTCGATTTTAACCGCTATATTACTGGGCAAGACCTGTCAGGTATTCAAAAACTGAATTTCAACAATGGATTCACGGACCCTACCTTCATGCGGGATTTTCTCTCGTATTATCTGATGCGCTCAATGGGTGTTCCCACGCCGCGTTGCGCCTTTGTGAACCTTTATGTCAATAATGTGCGTCTCGGTCTATACGCCGTTGTGGAACAGATAGATGACGAGTTTGTGGAAGCCCGCTTCCCGAAGGGTGACGGAGACCTTTACAAGGCGGAGATGGGGACCTCCCTCCTCCAGGACCCCAACGATAATTACCCCTCCTTGGAGTTGAAGACGAATGAGGATACAACCGATCACAGCGCCCTGGTCACCATGGTGGATGTATTGAACAACTACGGTGACTATGAATCCGTGATCGATGTGGACGAGGTGCTGCGTTATTTCGCCGTGAACACGGTTTTGGTCAGTCTGGACAGTTATCAGGGCGATTTTGGACATAACTTCTATCTCTATGAAGAAGACGGGGTATTCAGGATCCTTCCATGGGACTACAACATGTCCTTCGGCACCTTCAATATGGGATGTGACCGCGAGAATATCATGGCATTCATGATCGACGAGCCCACCATCTCGAAGTTCGAGAATCGACCCTTGATTGCGAAACTGCTGGAAGATCCCGAATATCTGGCGATCTATCATGGCTATCTGAACCAGATCATCTCCGGCCCGTTTTCCCCTTCCACCATGAATCAGCTCATCGATGATACCGCGGACCTGATTCGGGAGCATGTTTACGCGGATAACCAAAAATTCTATACTGACGAAGAGTTCGAGCAGACACTCACAGACGATCTGGAAACCGATCCCAACAAGGTCACCATTCAGGGATTTAACAGGGGATTCGGCATGGTCTTGGGATTGAAGACATTTGTCAGTGAGCGGGTGGCGAGTGTCCGCGACCAGCTC
>JBLIRM010000069.1:0-14823 GCA_049472295.1 bacterium
AGAGAGGCGCACGTTAAGGGCGGCTTCAATTGGGCAGTTTGAGAGGGCAGAGTTTTTTGCACAGATGAGAACAGCAGTTCGTGGGTGCACGCGCCCAACATCGCCTTCTAAAGCTACCGGTATCGAATGTTCTGGTGAAACAGGTTATTTGTGAATCCGAGATTGTTAGAACCATAGCTGTTGAATTGACCGAAATAGTTCATAAAAGGAGAGGATGCAATCCCTGAGAAATTCGAGGTGATTCCTATTGGAACCAAAGCGGCATTCAGAATGACCGGACAGATAGAAAAACAGCCGATCAGTATGAAGATTAAGAAAAACCTTCTTATGGAATTCATTTTGACCCCCCCATTATTTTAGATGATTGGCAATATTTTAATAATGAGAATAATCCAGGCAGAATTAGGGTGTGATGTGCAGTTATAAAGAATTGTCCGGATTTCCCCCCCCATATTTATAGGATTTTACTCCTATGGCCTAAGACGATAACATGATTATAATGATTACGATCATGATTGACCTGGTTATATGTCTGTTTTTGACCACTCGAAAATGTCAGAGATTGCTTCTGAATGTATTTGGGGATGAGATCCAAAAGCACTGATGGATCAGTTTTGATGCCGGAGCTGCAGATTGATCCGGTCTATCATCCTCTGTGCCTCAACAAGATCGGGCTTGATCCTGAGGGCGGCTTGATACGCCTTGATGGCCTTTTTAAATGCCTTTTGTTGTTGATAGATAAATCCCAGATTGAAAAGGGGCTCTGCCCAATTGGGGTCCAGTTGTACTGCCTTTTCAAAATATCCGATGGCCTGGTCCATCTGATTTTGCTGGAAGGTGACCAGACCTGCAAAGTAGTGCGGCCTCGGAGAGTCGGGTTTGATCCTTATGGCCCTTTGCAGGGCATCCAATGCCTCCGGATATCGGTGCTGATAGAGAAGTGTTGATCCGAGCACAACCAAAGCCGATACATTGTTGGGATCGGTTTCCAGGGCTGTCCGGCAGGCCAGAATGGCCTGGTCATAACGCCTCTGCCTTACATGGATCGTGGCCAGATAATTATTGGCCCTTACATCATCGGGATCGATCTCCAGGAACTCTTGCAATCGCGTGCGGGCCTTGTCCAAATCACCCTTTTGGAGATGATAGCCGGCAATATTCATCAGGGCCTCTTTGCATCCGGGATTGATTGCCAGGGCTTCACGGAAGGTATCGATCCCTTCCTTAAACCGCTTCTGTTTCATATACAGGGATCCCAATTTGATATAGATCCTGAGGTCCTTGCACCCAAGGTCCAGGGCCTTCTTGAAGGACGCCGTGGATTTCTCTAAATCACCCATTGCCTCATAGGCATGGCCCAGGATGGTGTGGGTGTCCGCGTCATTTGGTGATTTTTCAAGGATTTTGAGAAATTGATCCCTGGCCTTCCCATATTCCCCCTTCCCGAAATATGCCAGTCCTTCATCCATGGATGCCAGGGTCCCGATCATCTCTTTGGGATCCGGAAGATCTTTGCCTCCCTCCATCAGGTCGGGGGTAAAGACATAACCCAGGCTCCGAAGTCTTTCCCTGCTTTTTTCATCCAGTGTGATTCTCTGGTCATCTTTTGTGCTTCGTGAAGCAGTGATCCGATCCTGTAGCCTGTCAAGCTGGGATGCGAGCTTATCGGCCTGCTCATGCTCCTTTTCAAAGACATTCTTCAGTTCCTGATGGTCCTTCTCAACCCGATATAATTCCTTGATTGGGGCCTGGATATATTTCCATTTACTGGTCCTCAATCCCATAAGAGGGCTCCAGTTGTGGGAGAACTGCGGGTAGAAACTCTCGCAATAGAGAATAAGTTTCAAATCCGAATCTTTTTTATTTATTAGAGGTAAGAGAGAAACACCCTGCATATCCCTATTGATCTTGCAGCCGGCAAGGGAGAGGATGGTTGGCGCGATATCGATCAGCCTGACCAGGGATCGGATCCGTCCGGATCTCGGGAAGAGCCTGGGGCAGTTAAATATCAACGGCACCTGCAGTGTGGTGTCATAGATAAAGATCCCATGGGTCTTCTCCTGATGCTCTCCCAGCCCTTCTCCATGGTCCCCGGTCAGGATGACAATCGTGTTTTCGGAAATGCCGCTCTGATGGAGTACGTCCAGAAGGACCCCGATCCAGTGATCGGTATAGGCGATCTCACCGTCATAGGGTCGATCCGCGTATTCGGCGGAGAAAGGGGGCGGGGGATTGTAATGCATATGGGGATCGAAATAGTGCACCCAGAGAAAAAAGCGTGAGGGGTTCCTTTCCTTCAGCCATTGAATCACCGCATTGGTCACACTCTCAGCCCGCCTCTCCTTATACGTGAACGTCTGTTCCTCTTCACGGGAGAGATCATCATCATATACGTCAAATCCCTGATCCAGTCCGAAGCGTTTATCCAGAACATATGCCCCTACAAAAGCAGCCGTTGCATACCCTTCATCCTTCAATAATTCGGCCAGGGTCACGGCGGCATCCGATACGGCATAGGTGCCGTTGTTTCTTATACCGTGAAAGCCGGGGTAAGTCCCGGTGAGGATGGAGGTATGAGAGGGTAGGGTGATGGGAACCGGTGAAAAGGCATTTTCAAAGAGGATCCCCTTTTCCGCCAATCGATCGATATGGGGTGTTTTGATCCGGTCATAGCCATAGCATCCGATGTGATCAGGTCGAATGGTATCAATGGTGATTAGGAGGAAATTGACAGGGGGGGTTGTTTTTGCCTTCAAACGGGCAGGGCTGAAGAAAAACAGGAAAGCCAGGATAATGATCCATATATTTCCTGTATTCCTGATCCGGATCTTCAATGCCTCTGTTTTCTGAAAATATTCCTCGATGGAGGATGATAATGAGATCCCTTGGAAAGAATTAGTTAATTGTCTTTTAATGACATATCCCCTTTTGAGTGTCAAAAAGATCCATTAAGACGCAGAAATGATTTTTATTAATCGGTTGTCTGAATTAGTATTTTAACAAAAACAGAGAAATTCTCAAAATAAGGTTTACCTATATGTAGTTGACCCTGTTATATTCGATCCTGCGATAACAAATATAGAGAAATCATCGGTTGCTTGAAATGGATTTTTAGGGGAGGATAGGATGTTTTGAACGTGGCTAGCATATTTGGATAATTTTGTTTAATGATCACCCATGGGGCCTCTGGAAGGCAGGTTCTGGGTCAGCGAAATGGGGTCAGGTCTTGAAATTACAGTTTTTGTCTCCGAAAATAGAACACTATTTTCATTGTTCGTTGCGCCCTTAAAGGGCATGAATGTTTGTCTTGAGAAGCCGTGTAATATTCATGTAACATGAAAAAATTCTTGGATATTTGTAAACCAAACGTGCCCTATGTAAAATCTGCATTATTAAAAGAAGGGAACCGAATAATCCGGAAAGGCCCAGGATTTTTATGGAATCGAATTCAGTTTCAATAAATCAATAATTTTAGATTATGATTTTAATTTTCTTTTAACTATTGCCAGAGCAACCAGACTCGAAAGAAAAAGGAGAATAGTTGCAGGTTCCGGAACGGCATTGGCCTTTCCCTTAAGATTTTGAACCATTAAAGCTGTCGGGAGAGATGAGTCAGTATGGTGAGCAATGAACTGCATTGTATTAATGCCTGGCATAAATCCACTATTAATATAGAAATCATGAAGGATCTTATAAGAATGATTAGGATCATCCAAGATATTTCCAGTAGGGTTCCCATTTAAATAAATTTCAGAATTATAATCGGTGGCCCATTCCCCTTTGATTTCAGCTGTACCCGGATCAAGACCATTTAAATCGAATATCAGTTCATAAATATAATCTCCAGATGCATCCGAGGTATGTGGGCCGGTTGGTGCAATCCAGTTAGCGACACCTCCGGGAGAAACCCATTCTATTTTGCCCTTGATCACAAGGGTGTCATATGTGCCAGTTAATTGATAATGTAATTCGTATATATCTATGCCTAAATCGGAGACTGGTCCCGGATTGCCGAATTCATCAACCCCAGTGTTGAACAGGCCGGGAATGTCCATGATTGTATTTGCCTCAAGTCTATTTTGAAAACAGATCGTTAAAAAGAAAAATAAAAACAGGAATAAAATCTTTAAAAGCGTATATTTTCTTAACATATCTACCTCCTTTCAGTAAAATCTTGTTTTTTCAAAAAAATATTCCTTTCTATAAGAGTAACAAGAAAAATGATATTTTTAAATAATATAAAACCTGAAAGTTTTATAAGGGAAAATACCCATAATAGAGATTCAGGTTTACCAATTTCTAACACAGTATGCGACTTATTCGGCTCTATAAAGAAAATATCCCGAGGCCAATGTATTCAATCCGTATCTTGATATGAGAACCTAATATCCAGTGGAGAGTACACAAAACCTGATTATGATACTATAGGTCTTCCCCTTGATCTAAAATGCAGGAAGGGTATTAACTGAGAATCAGGGATAAAGTGTCTGGAATAGACAATGTATGGATTATTTGACACCCCTGGTATGATATTTGAAATATGCTGCGCAGCTTCCTTCGGATGAAACCATACAGGGACCCACGGGATGGGTCGGGTTGCACACCTTGGCAAATAGCGGACAGTCAAGCGGAAGTATCACCCCTTTCAGGACATCCCCGCATCTGCATCCCGGGTGTTCCCTTGCCTCAGGTACGGAAAGATCAAACACCCCTTCAGCGGCATAATCCTTATATTCCTTTCTCAATTTCAACCCGCTGCCAGGTATGACACCCAGACCCCGCCATGGGACATCGCAGGGCTCGAAGACCCTCTCCAAAATGGCTACGGCATTTCTATTTCCATCGAATGTGACGCCCCTTTTATACTGAATCTCTACCCTGGCCTCATTTGCTTCCAGTTGCTTGACAAGCATATATATGGTCATGAGGATATCCACAGGCTCAAAACCGGCCACCACACACGGGGTATGGTAGGCCTCGACAACCGGCAGATAGGCTCTGGCACCGATTACACAGGACACGTGACCCGGGCACATGAAGCCATCAATATTCAGATCACCGCTTGAAAGAAGGGCAGCCATGGCCGGTGGGATGAGCTTGTGCGAGGAAAGCACGAAAAAATTTCTGATACCCCTTTTTCTCACCTCCAGAATAGCCGCCGCAATGGTCGGGGCCGTGGTTTCAAAACCGATCCCCAGAAATACCACCTTTTTTTCAGGATGATTGACTGCTATCTCTATGGCATCAAAGGTTGAATAAACGATCCTGATATCTGCGCCACCGGCCCTTTCCTCTTGCAGGGTGGATGCGGAACCGGGCACACGGAGCAGGTCTCCGAAGGTGGTAACGATTACGTCAGGTTCGTGGGAAAGCTTGATGGCTTTATCAATATCCTCTGTTGCCGTGACACATACCGGGCATCCCGGCCCTGAGATGAGAATGATATGAGAGGGCAAAACATCCCTGATACCGTTTCTGCAAATGGAGACCGTATGGGTCCCACAGATCTCCATGATGCGGACCTCTTTCCGGGAGATGGTATGAATCATGTTTATGATCTTCTGGGCAAGCTCCTTATCCCTGTACTCACTAAGATATTTCATTGCCGAAGATCTCTTCCAATAATTCCAGGGTTTCCTTTGCAGTTTGTTCATCAATCCTGTGGAGTGCATATCCGGCATGAACAAGCACATAATCACCAATCTCCGGCATTTCATCCACAAGGTCCAGGCGGACCTCTCTTTCGGTCCCGCCAGCAGAGACCAGGGCGCTGTTATTCTCCGTTTTGATCTCTTTAACCTCCATAGGTACGGCCAAACACATTTAAGCCTCCTTGAATCCTCCTATTTATCGATTTTTGCTCAAAATGATGATATCAGCCCCTTGATGAAAAAGTTTCCAGTCTTCAGATGGATTTTTGATTCAAATTTCGGGTGAGGTATATATTTAATATAATATATTAGATCCGCCACCTTTTTTCAATTGACCATGCTAAAATAGAAATGTCCTATTGACCATGCAGAGGCATGTCATGACATAAGATACCCTGTTGGTGGGTCACCTTCTGATGATTGGATTTCTGGCCTTGCTCCTCCACCATCATTTCGAGTCAAAAAGAAGAGTTTATTCACCGCAATAACATTTTTGGGACTTTTTACGAGGCCATCAATAACCATAAAGATAAAATATTCTTTGATTAGGAGACGGATTTTGGATATGATGCAGACGAGAATTACTGAAATGCCACCACGTATCCTTCAGTATCATATCACATTGGATTCAGGTTCATCAGAGGAGCGGATCACAGAATGAATATGCATATCCTGATTGCGGGTTTGTTGATATTCCTTGCCAGGATCTGTGACGTGTCGTTGGGAACGGTCAGGACCATTGTGACGGTTCAGGGCAGGTCCATCCTGGCCTTTATCTTCGGTTTTGTGGAGGTGACCATCTGGATTGCAGTGGTGAGCACAGTGGTCTATAGTGTCAAGGAATCTCCGATTTTGATTTTTTTTTATGCATTGGGTTTTTCTACAGGCAATGTGGTGGGGATCGCTTTGGAGCGCAAGCTTGCCTTCGGGCTGGTTGTGCTGAAGGTGATGACCAGGGAGAAGGGAAAACAGATCGCCGATCGTCTCAGGGGCATGGGGCAACCGGTGACACTCTTTGCCGGGGAGGGTAAAGAGGGGCCTGTTTTTGAATTATATATGGTTTGTCAGCGCCGCAATCTGAAGCAATTCTTTCAGGTCATCAGGGAAGAGGATCCGAATGCCTTCTATATCACAGAACAGGCAAGAGAAGTGAGTAAGGGTTTACGGCCGATTTACCAGCCAGTGACCGGCTGGCGGGCCATCTTTAAAAAGAAATGAATATGAGTATATTTAATCATGTTTAGAATCAGACGCATATATGACGATGTCCTTCCCATCAACATGCAGGCCATTGTAAGGGTACAGGCGATCCTGCGAAGTCAGTTCGCATTCCTGGGATCGGGAGAGATCAGGAGGATACCCGAACAATTGCGGAATCCTTTGAAATACCGTTTTTTGTCTATCCTGTTTGTGGCTGAAAATCAAAGAGAAGAAGTGGAGGGATTTGCCCTGGTTTCTCATGAGCCCGAGCTCGGTTTTTGCTTTCTTGACTTTATTTCGACCAGAAAACGATTGACAGGAAAGGGGATTGGCAGTGCATTATATGAAAGGGTCAGACAGGAGGCCCATGCATTGAATACCATTGGGGTATTCTTTGAATGTCTGCCTGACGATCCGAAACTCTGCCGGGATCCGCAGACCCTGAGAGAAAATGCCAGGCGCCTCAAATTTTATGAACGCTATGGGGCCACACCCATCGTGAACACTGCTTATGAAACCCCTGTGGGAGAGGATAAGGACAATCCCCCTTATCTGGTCTATGATAATCTCGGATTGGGCAATCCCCTTTCCTGTGTTCATGCCCGCAATATTGTGCGTGCAATCCTGGAAAGGAAATATGCGGATGTATGTCCCAGAGAATATGTGGATATGGTTGTTGAATCATTCAAGGATGATCCGGTTCAACTCAGAAAACCCAGATATCGAAAGAAGGAAAGCCCAATAACCATTACCCGAATGATTCCCACTGATAAACGGATCGCTCTGGTCATTAATGACAAGCACAGCATTCATCACGTCCGGGAGAGGGGATATGTGGAATCTCCGGTCAGGATCAATGTCATCTTAAAGGAGCTCGACAAGACCCTTCTCTTTGAAAAGATACCTGTCCGGCATTTTTCTGAGAAATATGTGAAATCTGTCCATGATCAGGGCTTTGTGAATTATTTAAAGAAGATTTGTACCCTATTGGAACCCTCCAAATCCATCTATCCCTATGTCTTCCCTATCCGAAATGCCGCCCATCCCCCCAAGGAACTCCCGGTGCGAGCCGGCTATTATTGCATCGACACCTTTACACCCCTGAACGGAAACGCCTATGAGGCGGCCAAGGGGTCCGTGGATTGCACCCTGACCGCAGCCTCTCAGATCTTGAAGGGCAGGAGGATCGCCTATGCACTGGTGAGACCTCCGGGTCATCATGCGGAAAGGTCCGCATTCGGGGGGTTTTGTTATTTCAATTCCGGGGCCATAGCTGCCCAATATCTGAGTGCCTATGGCAAAGTGGCGATTCTGGATATCGACTATCACCACGGAAACGGTCAGCAGGACATATTTTATGAACGTTCGGATGTGTTGACCATCTCGATTCACGGGCATCCGCGTTTTGCCTACCCTTATTTCAGCGGTTTTGCAGAAGAAAGAGGGGATGGCGAAGGAGAAAGGTTCAATTGCAATTTTCCTCTGCCTGAGAAACTGGATGGCAAACGCTATATCGAGGTCTTGGAAAAGTCACTCCGCATCATCCGTCGGTTCAAACCGGCATTTCTGATCGTTGCCCTCGGCCTGGACACGGCCAACGGGGACCCGACAGGGACCTGGAGCCTGAAGGCCAATGATTTCGAAGCAAACGGCAGGCTTATCGGGGCATTGAGATTACCCACCCTGGTGGCTCAGGAGGGAGGATACAATACCCGTAACCTGGGGATCAATGTCCGGCGCTTTTTGACGGGTCTATGGTACGGGATCATGGCAGGCCTTTGATCTCTTTCCGGAGCAGGATCTGTAATGGTTGAAAACCAAAGGGATTATGCCCTTTCCTTCTTTCCCCTTTCTTTCTCATACAGGTCATAAAGTTCCACATGCATATAGATGAGTTTCAGATGTGAAAGATCATCCCTCAATTGGATCGCGGATAGACCGTCCATCCAGAGGGCACTGCCTGCGGATTTTTTTTCTTTGGCGGGGTTCCCGTATTTTTTGATCAGAAACCCTTTGATTTTATAATCCTTGTCCCTCTCCAGCGTAATAATGATGGCGCACAATTTCCCTGTCTTGGGTGTGAATATAAAATCGATTTGTACCGGTTCATCTGCAAACCGGTCGAATGTTATGAGAGTTCGATCATCCTCCATTCTGACCCATTCGGTTTCCGATCTCAACTGTGCTTCGATCTCGGCCATACTGGCACCCCATGTGTAGTCCCTGAACTGGTATGCATGGGCCCTGGGTGTCATAATTAGAATTAGTATGATAATGATTTCTATGCATATTTTCTTATACATTTGTAAACCCTTCATCAACCATTTAGAATACATCTTCCCTGTTTTCAGCATGTTTCCACAGAGATTTGCCTCTTACCCCCGGTATTTTTTTAAACTGAAAGCCCCGGATATGCTTGCATTAGTGCATATTCCGTTCCTTGCATGCTATACTTAGTTAGTTAGTTACTTACTTACTTAATTAATTAATTACTTTCTTTTTCCCTCTCATGGGATATTCCTTTGAAGAAGTCGTCATTGCAAGGGCTAAGCCGGAAGCAATCTAAAAAACGGATTGCTTCGCTTTCCCCCACTCTTCGCTCGGGGCTTCGGCTCAACGCAATGACGGTTTTTTAGAATTAAGCTCTTTTTTCGGAATGTCAGTTTTCCATTATAATGGCAGTCGTAATGATGGTTTTTTAGATGGAGGATCGCTTATGAGCTTGAGGCTAATAACGCTCTTATTTCAGAATGAGGGGTTTTTTCGTAATGATGTTTTTTTCGACTGCAAATCGGTATTGAGAAAAGAACAATGTTATATGGCGGGAGAGGAGGGGGTAGGGCGATATGAAGGGGATGTCAGAAAAGATATGGTTTTGAATCGATCAAAGGACGAAGGGCAGGTTTAATATGCCCACCAGGGCATCAGATCGGGGAAAGTACCTATTCCATAGGCTGCGCCCATTTCTCCCCACAGTAAGGTGAAATCATGAGTGTTTGAAAAACCGGAATGGGAGAAGGGGACAGGGCTGGGATTCATGGTATTCAGACTATTCAACCGGTATTGATATGAATACCCGAAAGGATCATGGCTGGTCACCGGGGGCCCGAGGAGTCCTCCGGTGGAAGAGGGAACAAGGTAATAGGCCGGAGATATTTGCGTCTCATGATAGGCGGATTTAGGGTGGCGATCGATGCATTCTGCGGTCACCTCAGCAAAGGCTGTGCCGCCCTTATTATCGGAGCAGGTTATAATGACATTATATACACCCTCGTCAATAAGCACCAAACTTATCAAACCGCTGTATTGAACGGGGTCCGGCCACCATGGCGGCGGCCATGGCGGCCACGGGCCGTACTGATCGGGCGTCGGACTCCAGTTCATGTGCCACCCCAGGTATGACATGTCCTTCCTTGGGGTCTTGCCTGGGGTATTTGAAGGAACATGTGAGCTTGCCGGTGTCTGACCGTTCACATTGTAAGCCTGGGAGAAGATAAAGCAGTCGGGATCGATGAAGTTGATCATGTATTCGCCGCGCTCTCCCACATAGAAGATCAGATTCTCACTGCCCGGGGAGATATGTCCCTGCATATCCAACTGGAGCACAGGTGAATAGTTTTCCACCGGGTAGTTTACCACGCTCATGGGGAATGTCCTTACATCGGTATGCACCCCGTTGCTTACCTCAATGGTCAGGTGCAGGTCTTCAAAGTAATGAGCCGTGAAATCGAGGGCAGCTATGTTCGGCCATTTTTTGATATTTGCGTTCCACAACGCCCCTTCCAGCATGAAAACAAATTCAGGGGGATAGTTTGGCCTGTAAAAAGTCCTGGCCGCCTCTATGGCCCTGTAATAGGCCGGCAGATAGGTCGGCACCCCGTCATAGGGATCGGTATCCAACGGCCCCATCTGAAAGGGCTGGATGCTGCTGTTTGGTGGGATATAAGGATTGAATGTGATTTTCCATTCCAGCGGGCCCTGATTTATGATATGTTTTGCCATGGACCCGTTGAGCCTCAGGTTCGGATCGGCAAAAATGGGCAGGCTGAGGTCCACGGAAAAGGAGTCCCTCTCAAAAAGCGCAGCCATGTTCGGATCGTTTTGTCCGAAGAGATTCGGATCGGCCCCCAGACCGGTCCAGTAACGAACAACCGGATCGTTCGGATCATTGGGGTCCTGAACCAGGAGGAAGTTATCCGGATTGAGCATGAGATCCTGTATGGAATTGCATTGAAAGGTCTCGCCGTTCACATGGCTCTCGATGCCAGAGTCGGTATAATCGGCCGTAAAGACATACGTGTATGGCTCGAAAATTTGGGCATACAGCGAGCCCATCTCGAAGAGATTGACCATCCGGTTCCTCAGGATATCACCAAACTGGGCGTCACTTATCAGGTCCTCTGCCTTTCCCTTATACACCATCCTGGTCCCCCAAAGGTCTCCTTGGGGTAAAGGAATGTCGTAATGTTCGGTTATCTTGTCTCTCAAGGCATGGGTAAGGTTCAGGAATACCTTATAATCCTCTTCCATTTCATACTTTGGTATATAATAATTATAATAAGACACTGGAGGTAGGAATGAGTCATACTCCCTTTGGCTCTGCATATAGAGTTCCGCATAATCCGATTCAGTGAGAGGGGGATCATGGGTCAGGATGCCGTTCAGATCAAAAACCCTGTAAGGGGCGATGACATAAACCTCGATATGGATGTCCTCAGGAACAAGGGAGGTGAGAAGCAATGGATAGACCGGCCTTTCCAGGGATGGGGAAAATTCAAAAAGCAGAGGGGTGGCCACGCCTGACCTCAGGTCATTCAGCGTTTCCTTCAATCCGGAGAATTTTGAAGCGATCTTTTCCCTGACGCTATTGACCAGAGAGGCGTCAACCCCATACCCTAATTGATTGTATTCCGTACCGCTCAGAAAATAAACGGCAACAGATGTATCATACGCTACCGATGCCTGGGCGTCTGCCACTATTTTCTGCTTGATCTGTTCGATGACCTGATCTATGGTTGCCTCTCCTTCCAGAAGGTCAGCAAGAAGATCTGGTACATATGTTTCCAGGGCATTAATCAAATCCGCATGTTTGTTTACCAGGTCGATCCGATTTGCCACAAAGTAACATCCCTCTCCGGCATATTCATTAAAGACATCCTCTGCCCCGTCAGGGACAAAAAAGTCGTGGTCCTCCAGCCATTGAACCAGGCTATCGGCATCGGTTACATGGAGGATATGGATGTCGTACACATCTATCTCTTCGAAATCGATCTCGATCACCCCGGGTATTTCCTGGGCTGAGAAATATCCTCCGTATCCATATATACTGTAGTAAGACACCAATATCTTCGGGGCGAATTCCTTTGCAACATCCGTAAAGATACCGAAATTGCACTCTTTGACAGTTGGGGCTACGCTGCTTTTTATAGGCACCAGCCAGCAGAGATTGGCCAGATCCTCACTCTTGGCGGTGGTGGAGATGATCATGCGCTCCATTTTGGTTTCCGGGTCCCAGATGATCACCGCCTTCTGATCGGGGGAATGAATGAGTTTTGAAAGCTCGGCAGCGTCAGGTACGAGGGTCTGTTTGAAATACATGCCGTCTGCAGGTGAGGTCTTAGGGAGAGCCAGCAGGGTGATGATTATGAAGACGATCAGGATGAAGGCGGGACATCTTGCCTGATGATTCATCATTCGATCTTCGGTGTTATTTATTCCTTCCTTTGAATTGGTTATCAAAGGGATTATTGACAGAAGAGATTCCGCTGGAGAGGGAGGTTTGATTCAATGATTCAGTCCATTCATGCTAATCCAAGTAGACAACTGCAACAATCTAATAAAATTATATCCGTTTATCTTGGTTTAAGTCAATAATAAGATAATAATAAAAAATAATAAAATGACCCATTCTAAAGACCGAAGATCAATTTGATGTCCATGTCATTCATCTTTATTGTTTTTTGGGCCGTAAAAAGCAGCCATTCATCCTTTTCGCTTTTCATACTGATCATTTGTTTCAGGGTCTTTTCATCCAGATCCAGGATGTCTTCCCTGAAGATCTTTTTTTCATCGAAGTTGATCCAGTACCGTATGGGTCTGTGTGCCACAAAACCCAGATTTTCCAAGAGATCGATTTTGTTGTCCGCCACTGTAAGCTCTCCTTATAGATAGCTATAAAATATTTTTCTAATAAGATGATAATTTATTTTATTTTATCTCAAAAAACAGACTGCAAGTCAAGCGAGGACCTGCTTTTGATCGGTTCATTCCTCTGTGCCATCCTTGCGAAGGCCTTCCACTTCATTACGGATCACAGGCAGAATATGTTGACAGATATTACCACTCTCCTTCAGGATCGGGAAAAATGGGAATCTATGAGAGATAACACCGGGAGACTGGGGAAATGCGAATATCGATGGGAAAGGATTTTCGACAACATCGAGAGGGCGCTTGATGCATCAGGAGATATTCATTCTTAAGTATATTTAAGAGGCTTCTTCCTTGATTTGCGCATCCACTTTCCCTCTCAGTAAGTAACCAAGGATGAGCATCGTAGAAAAACTCCTCTTGAGGGCACCCGTGTCTTTGATCGCTTCAGCCACCTTATTGGAGTAATTTTGAAGAAAACTGGTAAGTTCGGCTCCCAACTCATTATTGATAATTGTGGTGAGTTCATCACTATTCATCTTATGGATTGAATCGAAAAAATCCCTGCCAATCTTAACAATATCCATCAATCACTCCTTCCCCATCGAAAAAATATATGATTTAATTGAAAATTTTATATCAGCATATTACTCCTTAAGGCTCTGAATTGCAAATGGTATGGCCAGGAAGGCAGCGATGCTTATCCGATAATTGAATTATGCGAGGTGGTCGAGTTTTTTCACGGCCCGGGAGGCCTCTTCCCGAACCTCCTCAGAGGGGTCTTTTTTCTGTATCCTGAGCAGAGGGGCGGTGGCCTTTGGATCCCCAAGTTCACCAAGTGCCCTTGCTGCCAAACAACGGATTGTACAGAAATTTTCGTCGAGAAGCTGGATGAGGAGATCAACTGTTCGCTGGTCCCTGATCCGTCCGAGCAGATCAATGAGGCGGCACTTGAGGCGTGTGTTGGAGCGGTTGAAATGGGTGTAGAAAAGATCCAGATCTGGGATACCGAGTCTTTCGAGAGTGGTTAGAATCTCCATCTGAATGTTTTCATTATAGATATAAGGGAGGATCGCATTGACTGAATCCTTGCAACCAAGGAGACCCAGTGCGAGGATGGCCTCTTTCTTCACAATATCTTCCGAATCCTCTAATTTTTCCTGAATCCGAAGCATGCATTTTTGATTGCCTTTTTTTGCCAGTGACTGGATGGCGGCACATCGGACACTCCAGTCAGTATCGTCCAGGGCCGCAATAAGGTCAGGGATTGAACCTTTATTTTTTATATTACCCAGGGATTCGACTGCCACCCGTCTCAGGTCCGAATCTGTTTCCTTGAGAAGCCTAGTCAGGAACCGGGTGTTCTCTTTCTCCCCGCTGTTACCCATGGCTTGGACCACCGCCAGACGGGTCTGTTTATTACAACTGGAAAAATCATCTATTATCTGCCTGAGGCATGATACATAACCCATCCTGCCCAGGGTCTCTATGGCGGCAATCCTGACATCGGAATCGGGATCTTTGAGCAGCATGTGCAGGGCATCCTTCAGATTCTCCCCTGATCCCACCTTAATACATCGGGCAACGGCCTTGCGCACCGAGGAACTCTTTTGTTTGATCCCTTTGGTAAGGACCATGTCCAGGAGTTGGTCTGCTTGTAAGGCGCTCAAGGCCATATATGCCTGTGATCTGATCTCCTCGTTCCGGTCCGAAAGAAGTCTTTTCATGGGCTCATATGCGAGGGGCGTTTTTAGCCTTCCCAGGATTTGGATGCTCAGTAATTTTCTCACCTGGTTCGAAGAGGAAAGACAGGGAAGGAGCTTTG
>JBLIRM010000007.1:0-11295 GCA_049472295.1 bacterium
ATTTTTTCCCCCAGACTGTGTCTGATCCTTTCCATGCTCAATTCTCCAATGGCCCTGTCAATACCGAATCTTGCCCCGATAATATCATAGTTTATATTTACGAAATCGGTTCTTGCCTTTACCAAAAGCAGATTGGCATCCAGGACATCCAGGTTTGTGGCCTCTCCCTCCTGGTATCTGAGCCTGACAATCCTCATATTTTCTTCAGCATGTTCGATCTGTTTGTCAATGGCCCTCAATGTGGCCAGAAGGTCCTCCAGATGCAGAAATGCCTCGATCACCTCCACCCTGATCTGCTTCTTTATTTCCGCCTCTTCATATTCAGACAGGGTATAGTCATGGTGTGCCCTTCTTAGTTTGACACTCCGGATACCCCCTTCAAAAATAGGGAGTCTGATACTCCCGCCCACCACGAGAACATCATCCTCTGGAAAAAATTCATCTCCGCTCCATTCATATTCACCGAAAAGTGACACCGTGGGAAAAAAATCCGTTTTGGCCAATGAAATCCCCTTCCTGGCAACCTCTTTTGTTTTTAAGGCTTGAATATAATCAGGTCTCTTTTGATATGCCCTGGCAATCATATCCTCCATTGTCATTTCTTCCTGTCGGATATATCTCACCGGAATTACGGAAAATGTTTCACCTTCTATAAACAATATCTTCTGAAGGTTTTCATAGGCCAATGAGATGTCCTTTTCTGCATGGATCTGGTCGCTCTCGGCATTGGCAAGCTCCATCTCAGCCCTGAGCACATCGTTTTTGGGCACCTGACCTACCTCGAATCTCCGTTTTGTCACCCTCAGATGTTCGAGCAGTCGATCTCTGGATTCCCTGGAGATAATCAGCATCTCTTCCGCTTTTAATGTCTGAAGATATGCACTGATGACACCCAGAAATATATTCTGCCTCGCCGATTCCAGCCCCAATCTTGCGATCTCGATGCCAAGCTCTGCCTGAGGCTTCAAGACCCGATACTTACCCTGATCAAAAAGAGGCTGCTGGAGGGAGAGACTGAGGCTATAATTGTCCTCAGGAAACGGGAAATCTCCGAAAGATGATAGATAAGAGGGCGGATCATTTTGATGCGTATAGGTGAAGTCTGATGACAGCTTCGGATAAATGGATGAATAAGCCTCCCTGATCTGTAGCCTCGAGCGAACAAGCCTTTCCTCTGCCGACTTTAACTGCGGGTTTTTTTCAATAGCGATTTCCAGACATTCAATCAGATTCAGTCTTCTCAGCCGTTGGGCACAGCCCCATTCAGGCTGAAGCACAAGGATCAAGAGAACCATAACCATAAAGGGAAAGATTAAAGAAGATAAATGTCGTTTTTTACAAATCTTCAATTGCATATCCGACTCCGATCTGTAATAGTCTTGTCAAAAGCCCTTGAGAAAACATTATGGCCAAATAAATTTATTTTATGAATTCAGCATCTTTTGTTGCAGCATTACGATGAAAACGGTATCATTGAATGATCCATGCGAAACGAATCAGAAAAATCCAAAAAAATCCTAATGGACCTTAAAGAACTTTTAAAGGCAGAACAGGATGCCGGTCTGGAATGGCTCCGATTACCAAGGCATATCCTCGGCCCTTCAGTACTGGAAAAACTCGGCATATCACTCCGGAACTGTACCAAATGTAAGCTGGCATCTTCAAGGTCTCAGATCGTATTCGGTGAAGGAAATCCCCGGGCAAAACTGCTTTTCATCGGAGAAGCACCCGGTGCCGAAGAAGACCGGACGGGCCGGCCCTTTATCGGGAAGGCAGGGGAACTCCTTTCACGAATCATCCAGGCAATAGATCTTTCCAGGGATCAGGTTTATATCAGCAGTATCGTCAAATGTCGACCGCCCGGAAACAGGACCCCTGAGGCAGAAGAAATTGCCGCATGCAAACCCTTTCTTATCCAGCAAATCATGGCCATTCAGCCGGTCATAATCTGCACCCTGGGTTCTGTCGCCACCCAAGGAATCCTTAATACGCAGGAACCCATCACGAAATGCCGGGGGCAATTCCATAAATATCAAGGGATTTATGTCATGCCCACTTTCCATCCGGCATATCTTCTCCGAAACCCAAAAGACAAAAAGCTCGTTTGGGAAGATATGCAAAAGATTCAGGTCCTCTATCGAAAGCTTGGATTTTATGATAAAGAACTTGATAAACCCTGAAATCCAACTCAAACGGATTAATCATAACAATCTGTTGCGGAAATAACAAGATGTCCAATCATCTGGCCCATGTGGCACTCAACATACCCAGAGAGAATCTTTTCACCTATTTGATTCCGAGCGAATTGGAAGAATCAGTCAAACCAGGCCACCTGGTTTGCGTTCCTCTGAAAAAGAGGGAAGAGATCGGTCTGGTCATTGATGTCAATGATGCTGCGATGTCTGAGGACATGGAATATACCATGGATTTGAAAGAGATTCTTGCACTACCCTATCCATATCCTGTGATTGATGCCACACTCCTTCGCCTGGCAAGATGGATCAGTGATTATTATCTCTCTCCCATTGGTGTCACAATCAGGGCACTTATCCCAACCGGACTCCTTCCTGAGCGAAGCCACGGCACCCCGAGTCCGAATATCTTTAATCCCAGAGGAAAAGAGAGGCAAATCACCTGTTTCAGCACTGCGATGCCTGAGGATGAGATATTGCGACATATTGCATCCGGCGAGAAAAAGACACCAAGGCAGTGCACAATCCTTAAATCCATTGTAGCAAAGGGCGGGAAGGCTTCAATAACCGAAATCTTCCCGGATGGACGGGTTCCCTATGCCTTAATAAAAAAGATGATAAATAACGGATTGTTGATCCAGACCCGGGAAAGGGCCTTTCGTGATCCTTCCTTGCTTTATGACAGACAAAAACAATATAAGGATATCTCCCTGACACCCGAGCAGCAGAGTTCGCTTTCCCATATGTGTTCGGCACTGGATCAGGGCGGATTCGTGCCCTTTCTTCTCCATGGGGTTACCGGAAGCGGAAAGACGGAGGTATATCTCAGGCTGATATTGAGGGCATTGGAAAAGAATCTTCAGGCCATTGTCTTGGTACCCGAGATATCCATAACCCATCAACTCATTGACAGGTTCAGATACTACCTGAATGATCGGATTGCCATACTACACAGCCATCTCAGTGAAGGCGAAAGGCTTGATGAGTGGTTGAGAATCAAGCAGGGGCTTGCCGATGTCGTGATTGGCGCGAGATCTGCAATTTTTGCCCCTTTGTCCAGACTGGGCGTCATTGTATGTGACGAGGAACACGATGCCTCATATAAACAGGAATCCATCCCCAAGTATCACGGAAGGGATGTGGCCATCATGCGGGCAAAAATGACACCCTGTCTCATCTGTCTCGGCTCTGCCACCCCATCCTTGGAAAGTTACTACAACACGCAGATCAAGAAATATCATCTTTTGAACCTTCCCAAAAGGGTGACACCCCATCCCCCCCCTTTGGTTCAGATCATTGACATGAAAGAGGAATTTTATTTAAAGAATCGTGAGGAAGACGACCAAATCACATTTACAAAAAGGCTTCTGGATGTCCTGGATGAGACGCTTAGACAGGGTCAACAAACCATTTTATTCAAGAATAGAAGGGGATATTCCCCCTTTCTTCTCTGTCCCAAATGCGGTTATGTCCCCAAATGTCCCAATTGCAGCGTGTCTTTGACTTATCATGCCACGGATCATCACATCAGATGTCACTATTGTGATTATCAGAATGTATCACCCGAGCAATGCCCCCATTGTGCAGAGGTATCTATGAAATATATGGGACAAGGCATCCAGAAAGTAGAGCAGGAAATCAGGAAGATCTTTCCGAATGCATCAGTGGCTCGCATGGACCGGGATACAACATCCAGAAAGGGTGCGCACTATGAGATCCTGAGCGGCGTTGAGCGGGGTGATATAGACATCCTGATCGGGACGCAGATGGTTACAAAGGGGCTCGATCTCCCGAAAGTGGTGACCGTAGGGGTCATCGGCATTGACCATATGCTCAATCTGCCTGATTTTCGATCCACGGAACGGGTTTTTCAGATCATCACACAGGTCGCAGGCAGGGCCGGCAGGGGGGATGAATCAGGCAACGTCTTTGTTCAGACCTATTGTCCGCATCATTACAGCCTCTCCTTTGCACGGAATCATGATTATACGGCCTTTTACAACCGGGAGATCGGGTTCAGGAAACGTCTCTCTTATCCTCCCTTTACCCGTTTGGTCTGCCTTATTGTCAAAGGCACGGACAGGAAAAGGACACGAAAGGCCTCAAGGTTCGTCCACAAAGCGATTAAATCCCATCTCTGCACGAACGCGGTCAGGGTCCTGGGGCCTGCCATGGCACCGCTGTTTCGTTTGCGTGGGAAGTATCGATACCAGATCATGCTCAAAGCATTGGATTATCGATTGGCCCACATTGCGGTGCGCAAGGCCCTTGCCAGTTTCCAGCTTCAGAAGGAATTCCTGGGTATGAAGGTGGATGTGGATATAGATCCGGTGAATATGCTCTGATTTGATCAGAATGCGTGTCCTATGCTCAGATAAAACCGATCCCGTCCCTCGTTGGGTTTTTTATCGAGGGCCCTGCCATAATCGAGGCGGACCGGGCCTATGGGTGTTATCCAACGTATTCCGGCTCCGGCGCCCTCCCTGGGCGAAATATTCTCGAAATCCTTTCTGGATTCCCAGACATTACCGGTATCAAAGAAAATAACCCCTATAATACGCTTATACAATGGATACCTTAACTCCAGGTTGTTTATCCAAAGCAGCCTCCCGCCCAATGGGAGCCCGGTATCCTCATCGATCGGTCCGAGCGAATCCTCTTTAAACCCGCGAACCGTATTCCCCCCACCTGCAAAAAATCTCTCCTGGATAGGCACCTTGGTGGTTCGGCCATAAATACCGATATATCCGGCCCTGATACTCAAGGCAGCAATCAGCCTCGAGGATAAAGGATGAAAGAGTCTTCCCTCGCCCATGATCTTATAAAAATCCTGATCGCCCACAATCGAGCTCTCTGACCAATCAAGACTCACATTGGCATAAATGCCTTTATGTGGATCCAGAAAATTATCTCTGGAGTCATAAATAATGGTTGGCCCAATTGCACTTATGGTATGTTCCTCATATTTTTCGGGTACTTCGTTCGGATCGATGGTAATGTCTTCCAACCGGTTTAACTCGATATGATAGACCAGCCCGACTCGCAGCCGTTTCTTATAGGGCCTCCAGATTCCAAACTCCAGACCATTGCTGCGGCTGTGATATTCCCTTCGATCCTCTGTGGCGGTGTAAAGGCTGCCCTCCCCTTCTATCTTGTGTCTGGGGATAAAAAGCGGATCTCTGAAGGTAAGGGTATATTTTGAAGACCTTCCCACTTCCTCTATAATCTGTGAACGCCCCCCCAGGCCGCTGAGATCGGCTCTGAAGCTCCCGCTAATGGCCCTGCCCCAAAGGTTATCCTCTCTTATTTCCATATATCCCCGGTATCCAACCCTGGAACTGAAACCTGCCCCCAGATTCACCCTGCCTGTTTCCATCTCCTCCACCTCGATCTCGCAATCTACCACCTCTGCCATCCTATCCATGCCTTTGGTCTCAACACTCAGGCTTCTGAAAAGTCCCAAATTGGAAAGTCTCTCCTGGGTATCCAGGATCTTTTGATAACTGAATGGCTCCCCTGACTTAAAAGTAGTGGCCATCCGAATCACCTTCTCTTTGGTTTTCAGGTTTCTGTGTATGCCAAGCCTTCCGAAATCGGCCTGGGGCCCCTCGTCGATCTGATAAAAGATATCTACGATCCCTTTATCCTCGTCCTTTTCCAGTTTGACGGATAATTTCGCATATGGATAACCATGGTTCCCGTAAAAAACGGCCAATTGGCGTCTGTCTTCCTGATATACCTTGGGACGCAATGGTGTGCCTTTGGATAGTGTCAAAAGCCTTCTCAGTTCCCTATCGGAAAAGGCTTGATTCCCCAAGAGGGAAACATTTCGCACTATCATTCGAACCCCCTCTTCGATGATCACCCTTTTCTTGATTCTCCTGCCGCTGCCCTCTGTTTGGGTTGTGATCCTGACATTGGGAAAGGCCTCGGACCGATAGAGGGCCTTGAGGGCCTCCAGATCCTTTTCAAATGTCACAGCCTTGAAGGGACGACTACGAAAGAGGGTAAATGATCGTAAAGAGAGAAACTGTCGTTTCAACCTTTTTTTCTTGATATATCCACTATGCTCAAAAGCGATCCCCTTCAGGTAGGTCCTTTTTCCTTCGATGATTCTAAAAACCACGTCCCTGTCGCCCGATGCATCGGGGCTGCTCCATGACACATCCGCCTGGATATCCATAAATCCGTTATCCTGATATAACTCCTTGATCCTTTCAAGACTCTCTTCAGCTTCGAGAGTATCGAAAAAACGATTCTCAAAAAAGGATACCGTCCCAAGGATTTGCTCCCTGGAAAAATATCTGTGGCCTTTGATCTCAACACGGAGCTTTGCCCCCCTGTAAACAAATATATCCAAAGCCGCGACATGATTTTCGATCTCTTCCAGGAATCGGACATCCGCCCTGAGATATCCGAATCGAACCAGATACTCTTCCAGTGCCTTGATACGGGCCTTAAATCTCTTTCTCTTATATATTTGACCTCTGCTGAGTCCCAATAAAAATTTTATGTCCGGCCTTTCTCCGGGCCGGTCATCATGAAAAGAAATCTTGCCGATCCTTGTCCTCTGACCTTTATGGATAATAAAGATAATGCCGGCAAGGTCCGGTGCGGTCTCCTCCAATCGATATTCAACCCTGACGCTGTCATATCCTTCATCCTGATAGGTCTTTTCAATCCTGTCTATTACAGACATGATCGCTTCGGAAGTGAATTCCTCCCCTATTCGTATATTGATAACCCGGCGAAGGTCCTTTTCAAAAATAGGAAAATTCCCCTGTATCCCGATTTCGCTTATAATGATTTCAGCAGACAACAGTGGCGGGAATGACAAAAAAAACAGAAATATCATGGATAGGAAAAGATAAAACACATGAACCAGATCATACCTGGATTTTCTTTTTCTCACCAAAATCGCTTCCTTTTCAGATTCAGAATGAGAATCCGATATTTAAATCGAATGAATAGGTCCCTTCATTGTCCTGGGCACCAATGAGGGTTAAGTGATCCGTGACTGTATATTCTGCTTCTGCTATTTCTCGCTGCTCCTCCCCTTTCAGGTGGGAATACTTTATTTTGAGCCTTCTGGAAAGTGTTTTTCCAAGTGTAAGTCTTTCCACGCCTCCCCCTTCTTCCTCCAGTTCCACATTCAGGATGTCGAGTCTGAAAAGATCCTGGGGAAAATAAGTTAGTTTGATCATATCCATCCCGGTATAATATGACACATCTTCTCCGAATACATTGTTCAAGACATGGCCGGTCGTACTGAACATCAAGGAGATAATGTCGCCTTGCTGCTCACCTCGTTCCGCTTCTTCGGTGGTCAGGCCGAAAAAAACCATATTCAGGATCTCAGCCGGAGATAGATACGGGGTGGAACTAAACTGGAGATTGGGTTGACTCAAAGGACCAAAGACCGAAAGCCTGAGTCGGAAATTATCGATATCGTTTAATGCAACGGCATTCAGTGTGGGCTCTGAAAATGCAGGATCGGTCAATCTGATTTTTCCTGAAACAAGGTCAAATCTCTGGCTTCCTATGATGATCTCGCCTTCTTCCGCTTCGATCTCACCATCCAGCCATGGGCTGGTTATGCTGCCTTTGACCCAGATGTTTCCCTTCAAAGTGGCATTGTAAAAGGGATTTCTGATCCAAAAGTCCTCCCCGAGATCCAGTCCGATATTGACCTGTGTTTTTTTGAACCATTCACCCCAACCCTTTGCGATCCCTTCCTCTAATGGATGATCCGCCTCGATTTCCCTCTTTTTCGATAACAGTAGTTGAAGGATATCCTGGTTGGCTTCATTCCGGGCCTCTTTGACCAACAAATCCCCGGTTAGCATGCCAAAATCCTCCCTTCCGGTCCATTCAAGCTGTCCTTCCAGAAATCCTTTATAGGCATTTCTCCTGTAAATGTAAAGGTCATCAAAGTCGGCCCTCAGGTTAAACGAATCCAGATCGCGCCCCTGGAAAAGGACCACCCCATTAAGCTCGATCCATCCCCCTCCACGGGTTTCCGCACTCAAGTTCCTGACATAAATGGATTTTCGCGTCAGCCAGAGGGTCCCCTGGACATTGTCCACACGAAAATTATATTCCGGCAGTGAAAATGTACCTTCTGAAAGCTCGATCTCCCCCTGCATCAGTGGATCATCAATGGTCCCTTTCAGTTTAAGGTCCAGTTCACTCTTCCCCTTCAATCCTTTCAAACCGACAACCTTATCCTGAAAAACATCCAGAGGGATAATGCCTGTGATATTCATATCGATTCCATCGGGCAGCATCCAGGCACCTTTGAAATCAAGCGTCCCATTATCCCCCTGCATGGCCAAGGATGGGGTGGAAAGCACCTTCTCCGTCAATCGGATCTCATAGGGTGCTGTGCTCTTGAAATTCCCAGCGGGTCCTGAAATCAACAGATCCCGGCCTTCGAATCTTCCCTCCATGGAACCCAACCCGCCCTTCAATAAACCCTTGATCTCCAGATCACCGTTCAGTAGGGTTGTGTATCCCTTATTCGCAAGAAATAAACCTGTTTTCGGGTCCAATATGGATAGAGATTCACAGAGAGAGTTGATTCTGAAGGGCAGATCAGCCTCGAGTCCTGCTTCGAAATCGGCTTCACCCCAGGGACAGAGAATGGAAGCACGAATCTGTTTATCTCTCACGTTGAATTCTCCTGAAAAATCCAGGTCCCCTCTTTCTCTGAATGACAAGTGCCCTGCTTTGAATCCGCCTGACAAACGGTTTGTGTCACCGTCTATGTTCAAATCAAAAACACCCTCTATCGGAATACGGCGCCCGGAACTCAGATGAACCGGATAGACATGCCATGACGATACATCAGCCCGGATGGACATTCCCTTTCCTTTTAAATAGGAGAATGCCCCATTTATTTTGCTCTCCCCCCTGCTTGCCATAAGATCTTCCAGATGAATCCTTCCCTCTGAAACCGCGAATGAAGCCTCCATATCCATGGCCGGCTGGCCCAGAAGGGTAACATCCCTTCCGTGAAATGAGCCCTTGGAGCTCAAACGGCCTTTCAGCATTGTTAAATGACCCCTTCCATATAACCATCCCTGATAGGGATATTCAGGCCGATATGATGTGAAGCCTATGAATTCCGAAAGGGGCAATCCATCAACGGACCATGAAAACTCAAAGTCGGGTCTTTCAAAGGAATGGGTAAGGTTCACCCTGCCCTTTCCTGCAATCCCCGTATCCTTGAATTTGCCACGGATATCGGAAAGGATTAAATCCTTTCGATGATAATCATAATTCAAGTCCATACGATCCAAAGGATAATTAAAGAGTTCGATCCCTTCCCCTGCAACGCGGCCAGTGAATCCGGGCTCGGACAACGGGCCCTCCATCCTGCCATATATCCCGCCATACCCTTTGAAACTCAAATCCCAGATCCTGGAGATAAGCTCTCTGTCCTTGATATCACATCTATATTCCAGATCGGCTGTCTTTTTGCTGAAATCATACTCCCCCTTTGCCTGTATATGATTATCCCGGATGACCAGTTCCGTATCATGCAAAAAAAGCTGTTTTTTCAGGGAGCGAAATCCGGTCTTAAAAACCACCTGTTCATTGGCATACTTTTTAGAAGAAGAGAAAGGGGCTGCCATTTGAAGCACGCCGTCACTCTGCATCACCTTCTCCGGCCATGTAATATGCCATTCCATGTCACCCAGCCAGATCAGATTATGTTTGGGGATGATCTTCGACCACTGATCAATCAGAGAGAAGCTTGGAAGTTCTTCCGCATGGATATAGACTGTGGCTTTTTTTTCTTTGAGTGCAATACTGGAGGCTAAATCCAGATAGCCATTCCTCCAGCCAGCCTTTACATCCTTGAATTCCAGCATGCCCAGATGGTAGCTGTAATTGCCGGTCACTTTGGTAAAATCAAATCCCCTCCAGGAGAATTCCGCTGCCTTCAGATCCCCGCCAACCTTTAATTTTCTGTTCTTTCTCCCGAAATACCCCTTGGATGCGACTCTACCTTTCATCCGGCGGAAGGGTTTTAGGAAGTGGGCCAGTGTATCCGAATAGAGCATGCCGGAGTATTGACCATCAAACATGATGCCTTCTTTCTCCTTTGAGATTTCACCGGTCCAGTTCAACTCCCCCTCCTCAGGGAAATCCACATGAAAAGCATCGATCACCACGCCCTGTGGATTTATACTGCCCTTGATCTCCCCGGATTCAAGGAAGCGATAAAGGCCCTTCCAATGACATTCCCCCTCCTTGAAAACCAGGCTCACAGGATGAGCGCCCTTTTGATCTAGATGGGAAAGAAAAAAGGAAAAATCCCGAAGGGTTAAATCCGCCTTCTGAAAGGGAAGATCCAGAGCAAAATCCTTTCCCTCAATCAGGACCCGGCCCAAACGAAAGGACAGGCCCCTGCTTTTGTCGCCCCCAGTCCGATGTTCATCCCTGATCAGGAAAAGGGATTTGAGATCCGCTGTTCCCATTGACTCCGGGAGCATCAGGCGGCCCTTTAAGCCATTGATCCTGATCTGCTGCAAATTAACAATCCTTTTGAAAACCAGGGAGAAAGGATTATAGGAGAGCCTCGTCCGATCCACAAGAATCAGAAAAGGAGGCATGTCCGGCTCCTCCCCCTTGATCCTCAACCCGTTCAAAATAAAAAGAGATGAAAAGGGATGCCATTCCAATCGATTCCAGTTAATATCCAACCTTACATGCGATTTCAGATAACCCCTGACCCAGACATCTCCATGCCTTTCCAGGTTTTTTTTCAATCGGTTTCCTGTCAGGATAAGCAGGGTGATCAGCAGCAATAAAATAAGATATTTCAGGCGATTTGATTTAAAATGGGTATAAAGATTTTTTATATGCATATGCTTAGCCTCTCAACCGGCTAAAACCTTATAATAACTTTGCTAAAATGTAAATAATCCTCGATAAGCCCCTAAAGGGTTATTCCCTGACTAAATGTAATTCATTAAATTCAAAAAAATCATTTCTTCGGCCAAATCTTCTGACCTATGATTTTTTTTGCGCATATATCATTTTCGGTCCTTTAATAATTATTATTATTTTATATATACTTCTTAATTTTTATCAT
>JBLIRM010000070.1:0-14792 GCA_049472295.1 bacterium
CACAGATCCTAACGGACATTATAATGTAAAAAATATAAAATACCGTCAGTCTGAATTGGGCACCAATTATGGTTTATCTGCCTGGTGCGCAGGGTGCCATACGGATTTTTATGGTGAAGGTGGGAGTGCCACTATGGGGGGATCATCATCTGGTGATACCAAGGCAAGTGACACGGACACATGGATCCGTCATCCTACGATTGGAATAACTCTTTCAGAAGGAGTAACCAACACGCATATCGATGCGAATTCAGAGAGCGGTCAGGGATACTGGTGGGCGAGTCAGGTGAGATCCAGGCCGCCCTATATCTCCCCTTCAGGTGAACTTGGTGATAAGACTTCAAGTGACAATGAGCCCGGATGCGGCTCATGTCACAAGGCCCACGGGTCCGATAAGATCTATGGCCTGCTGTTCGACGATCCCAATACCACTGCATTGGAGGATGGCGCACGTATGGTGGGGACATGTCAGGTATGTCATCTGAGGGGTGGGGGATATTATGAGACATCTCCTCATGGCGACCCTGTTAACGGGCTTTTGCGGGATGATCAATGGGCAAAGGGTGAATGTGAGCACTGTCACAATCAGCATGTGGGGAATGAATATAACCTTTATACGGAAAATACCAATAATCTATGCTATGCATCGGGATGCCACGACTTTACACCTTCCGGATATCCTGCCCAGGAGGAAGATCGGACGCCTTCAACATCTACATACCCCGGGTATTTTGAGAAGTATACCATTGGGGGCATAAGGGCAACCGGGCTTGACAATCGATTCCGCTGGCCTGGGGAGGAGGTGTTCGAAGATGCCAATACATATTATAGCGGCACACCCGAACGCTTTTATTCACCGCACAGGAATGATCCGGATATGCCCAGAAAGGACTCAGATGGCAATGGCTTGTGTGTGAACTGCCATTCCCCCCACGGCACGGAAAATCCCTTTGACATGCTCACAAAGACGTATCTCAGCACAAAAGGGTCGTGGGAGAATGATGTACCAGTGAATTATGAGCTCTGTTTTGGCTGTCACGGATCGGATGGGCCGCTGGGTATGGATGCCGAAACCAAGCGGATCGAGGATTATTATGATAAATCCATCAATCCAAATTCCGCCGGTCATATGATCAGAAAGTCCACAAAAAGCGCCTCTTACTGGCCTGATCATATAGAGGTGGGGGATAGGCTGGCATGTTCGAACTGCCACAATCCGCATGGCTCCAGAGGGTATGATAACAATAATCAACGCAACACCAGACTGATCAGTGATCAACGCCCGCAATGGAATGGCATTATTGATACCCTTACAAGCGCCAGCAAGTGCCGCACCTTTTGTTTCGGATGCCATATACCGAGTGATGATCCGAATTGTTCCCTCTATTCAGACGGTTGCCCTGAGGTGGACGGTATCCAGATGGCCCCAATCCCTGTGCGTCCAGGAGCAAATTCTCCCCATGAAGGGGGTAGTAATACCCATTGCGGCAATTGCCATGGCAGGGAGTATGACGCCACATCATCGGCAAGCCCTGCATTCAATGTACACAATCCAAGGGCCGCACCAAAGGGTATGACGAAATTGAAGGCCATTGATCTTTCCCCCCCAACCGGATTGATCGCAACCGGAGGGAAAAGGCTGGTGGAACTGGTCTGGGACAACTATCCAGATGAGAATATCCGGGGATATCATCTCTATCGCAGTCAGGTCCCTGGTGGCCCTTATGAAGTGATCGCTTCAGAGCCGGATAATGTGAACAGGTATATGGATTTGGACATACGGCCGGAGCAGAATTATTATTATGCGCTTACGGTCGAGGGTTTAGAGGGAACGGAAAGCCCATATTCAAAGGAGGCCGGTGCCACCCCTATGAGTCTGACACTGGGACAGCTCAGGACACTCGAGGAGATCAAGGGGCTTACGGCCAAGATTGAAGAGGATAGAATCTCCCTTGCCTGGGAAGAAAGCCTGGATGAACTGGTGGCAGGCTATCATGTCTATCGACGTATTGAAGGAAACGATGAAGGATTTGAGCTTCTCACGCAGGAGAGGCCTTTGAAGTGGCCGGCTTATGAAGACAGGGATGTGGAAAAGGGTCTTGTCTTTATTTACTCAGTTGTTGCAGTGGATAAGATGGGGAATGAGGCCAGATTTCCCAGAGAGGTAAGGGTTGCATACAAAACCTTATATATTTCCTCTGTATCCCTCAGCCAGGGAGAAAGGCCATTAAGGGGTGACCGGGAGATGGCTGTCACACTTGCCGGCAGCAGTGGAGCCAGTGCATCTTTTAATATTAAAAGACTGGCAAGCCATATCCCCATGGAGGAGGTTGAAGATACAGGCACCTATACAGGCACATACATCGTCCCTGGGGACATAGAGAATGCAATTGTTCCTGTCACCTGTTATTTGAGGGATTCCCTGGGGAATGTGGACTACATGGTTGCTCCAAATCCTCTGAGGATCGATAACCTTCCGCCTCCACCACCGGATGGTCTTGAAACGGTTATGGATCCCGACGGGATAGTTAGTCTACAGTGGCATATGGAAGGGGCTGAGGATCAAGACATAACCACATACAGGATTTACAAGGGTATAGGGGAGAATGATGAAAAAGGTAAGTATGAGTTAATTGCCTCGGATATCCCCAAGAATACTACGGAATATAAAGATAACAAAATTTTGCCCAGCACAAGATACCGCTACTTTATTACCTCTATGGATGAGGCAGGAAATGAATCCAATCCTTCCACTGCGGTTGATATCCTTGTGTCCGAAGATATAGCGGCTCCTTATATTACGGATATGCGGTTTTTAAGCGGAATGGGTGTATGGAAGCCCGGTGAGACAATTTCCATATTAATGACCGGTGAGTCAGGGGGCGAAGCAAGGTTCTCCATCGGGAGCAGGGTTAAAGATATTATAATGAATGAATCCTTTGAAGGCGGAAAATATGAAGGCAAATATACCTTCCAGGAGGGGGACGAGGGATATGAAATGCTGATCATAGGTCGTCTGACCGACCCCTCAGGAAATACTGCGGTGTTTGAGCCCAAGCTCAAGGTGTCCGTTGTGAGGGGGGCAGGGGATTCAGGACCCGAGGTATATGAAGTGATGGAAAACAGCTTTCAAATTAGTGGTGATGAGGGGCTGGTTGAAGGTGACATTTTGAGTGTAAGCGTCAGGGGGACCCCGGATTGTTATGCTGCCTTTCATCTTGGGGGCCTGGTGGATAAGGATCAAACATTATCCGTCGACTGGTCCGGTTTCAATGAGTCTGAGTACCCTGATATTGCTGGATACCAGATTCATAAGGGGGCCTGGCCACCATCAACCCTGGATAAGAAGACTCTCTTGGCCACACTCGGCCTGGGGGAAAGACAATTTCATCTTTCTGATGATGTTAGACTTGATCCTGAGATTGCTCTATATGTGTCTGCCTTGGATCGGGATGGACATGCCCGGGTGATCCTGACGCCGAAATGGGATATCCCATTGAAAGCCAAGGAAAATGAGCCGGACATCTATGAAGGGGAATATATTGTCCAGCCTGGAGACCGGATGATTCAGGGATATCTCTATGTGGTTCTCAAGGATCAATCCGGTATGTCTTCAATCCCTTACCGGTCTTCAAAAACTATAAATATTGATACAGGGAGCAGGATAGAGATTCAACCCAAGCCGCAGGAAATTAAGGCGGACAGCCTTTCCAAAAGTCGGGTGACAATTACCCTGAGGGATGCCAGAGACCATGGGCTGGCAGGCCGGCAGATCGGTCTCTCTGTTTTTACGACCTCCGAATATACCGGTTTGGTTGGCCTGGGCAGATTGGACCAGATAGATATCGGGCATATAGCAATGCCATTTCCCGGGATAGATCCAATGATTCAGGATCAAGAGCCGTATGTTTTTACTTCGGATGGTTTCGGGCAGACCAAAATGGAGTATCAGGCAGGGTTTGCAGCCAAGACCGCTATTTTCCGTGCGAGGGATATGATCACAGGGGATGTGGGTCTTGGATACTGTACATCATATATCGAGGCCCAGGCACAGGTAGAGCAATACATGCCCAGGTCAAGGATGAAGGCCCTTGGACAAAAATATGCCATTTCCCTCTCTGCAGATCCTGACTGGTTGACAGCAGATGGTATCAGCACATCCAGGATTATCGCCAGCATAACCGGCCAGGAAGGCGAGCCGGTTAGCGGACATCAGGTGGTCTTTACAATAGCTGCCGGTGATGGTCGTCTATTGCTGCAGGAAGGGATCACAGATGAAAGGGGATTGGCTGAAGTGACATATGTCGCAGGTAAGCGAATCGGGACAGTTGAGATAAGGGCCGTAGATGTAAGCGCCCATATCGAGGCAAGGACGTATATTATTCTTAAAAGTGATGCCCCTGCGTTGATTTCAATGACTGTGGAACCTGAAAGGATCCCAGCAGATGGACAGAGTCAATGCACTCTTCATATAAAAGTGACGGATATCAACGGGAATCCTTCCAGGGGGGTAGGGTTATCACTCAAAGTTATGAGTGGCGGTGGCAGGATACTGGAGGCGGATGAGATCACAGATTTTCTTGGACGCGCTGAGGCGATTTATCAATCAGGAGATGAGCCTGGTATGGCCCTGTTCAATCTGAGGGTCACATCAAAGATCCCCACTCATGATGAATTAGAGGAGATCAAATGGACCAGATAGGTTCTTAGAGGCGATTTAGATGATTCCGGATCAAGGAGGGAAAGTCAATAAAACGCAACCTGAGTTTATGCATGCTGGTTTTTACCATTTGGGGATTTATGATCCTTTTGCCTATAGACAAGGCTTATGGATTAAAGGGTTCAGCCGAATATCTATGGGAACAGAAAAAGAGAAAGGATAATAAGCGAACAAGTGAGTTAACCCAGACCTATGAGCTGATTTTTTCACGGAGATTGCAGCCCTTGTATGATGCCAGCCTCAAATTTGAATTTAGATCCGAGACCAGGGATGAAGGTGAGGATAAAGAAAGGACCCAATTGCTCCCATCCTTGAATATGAGGCTGGGGAATGAGTTGATGAATCTCAACCTTGGCTGGAGCGAGGATACGATTACTGAATCACGCACGGATACAATCACCGGAGAGGAAGAAGTAACCTACACGAATGAAAGGGTATTTTCCGGGCTTGCCTGGAGACCCAAACAACTGCCCAATATCCTCATCCAGTTTCAAGAGGAAGAAAGGGATTACTCGGGGGCAGCAGGACCTGCCCCAAAGGACACACGGATTTCCATTAACGAGGATTATACAATCACCTTAGGTTATTTGACCTTTGATCACAGTTTTAACCAAGATAGAAGAGATGCAGACGACCGGGTGACTACCACATATGATCTTTTAAACACAGGCAGCATCAGGAACCGGTTCTCATTTTTAAATAACAAACTGGATATACGGACAGGATTTGAGTCGAGCCAGGGCGAGGATAAGCAGGAAGATGGTGATATTAACAGGACCTGGAAGAATAATGCCAGTTTCAGTATGATTGGGTATCCTGTGACATGGATGAGGCCGCAGTATCAAGCCTTCTGGGGGGAAGACAAAACATCCCAGCCGGATAAGAGAGATACATCAATAGGACATAATATAAGCATTTTTCTCAATCCTAATCCCTATTTACCATCCACTATCGGTATGAATTACAGCAGGACTGAACAGGGCCAGGAATCCGGGCCTAGAGAGGTCACAACCTATTCACTGAGAATGGAGCCTTCTTTACAAGGGCTCATATTTGATCCGAATATCCCCATGTACCCCATCAACACATCACTTCTGGTAAGCAACTCAACTGAGGAGAGTATGGGGGGTGGAGCAGACCCAAACATGGGGTCAAGGCAGACAAAAACATGGTCTTTTCTGTTAACTGGGTCAACCACGATTTACCAGGGAGTGGACCTTGACCTGGATATGGGGCTGAGCAGAAGAAGAAATTATAAAGATAACTCGAGGAGATTAGCTGAGAGACTGGATACTCATATCAATCTAAACTTGTTGCCAAGTTTAAAGGGATCTATAAGACAAGAGCTGGAATGGACAAAGGATCATGGCGGCACTATTGAAAGAAACGATTTTGAGGGAAGCCTCGAAACAAAGCTTATATATCGGCCTGTGGAAACGTTTATGCTTGATGTTGGTAATACTCAGTATTATGACGGTGAAGATTCGGGTTATCAACTTAATTTCAGTTGGGGTTTGACATCAAAAGTAGAATTAGACGGTAGATATCAATCAAGTACAAAGGACAGGGAAGAGTATTTTTCCGGAGAGTTGGATATAAACATGACCCAGACAATCCGGCTGGAACTGCGATATCAGTATCCAACCGATGATCAGATTATGAAGGTGCAGTTTACGATCCGTTTTTGATTGGATATCTCCGTGATCTTTATGTTCTCTGTGATCTCTGAGTCCTCTGTGGTTAAAAATTAATTTGTGACCATTTGAAATATGGCATGAAGCGATCGCATTTATAACAATCTTTATAGGTTGAGGAGCGACATTAATATAGGTATAATGGGAGAATCATGAAAACAAGGAATTTATTTGTCATCATTTGTATTTTGATTCTTTTTGGATCTGCCGGATGTATGGGGGTGGCAAAAAACAAGGTCTATATCAATCCCAATGTCAACTTCCGCTTTATCAAAAAGGTGGCAGTACTCCCTTTTGAGAACCTTTCCAGTGATCGTTTTGCGGATAAAAAGGTGAGGGACATATTTGTGACTACCCTTTTGGCCTCAGAGGTGGTTGATGTTCCCGAACTGGGTGATATATTACAGATTATGAATACGATAGGCATTGAAGCAGGACAAAATGGGTTTGCTTCGCAGGCATCCCGATCAACAGCGACGATCAGCAAGGAAACCGCCAGAGCACTTGGACAGGCACTTGGTGTTCAGGGAATCATATTGGGAAGCGTGGAAGAATATAATATTATCCGTGGGACTTCGGGTTCCTTTCCCGAGGTATCGATTACCCTGAGAATGATCGATCCTAAAACCGGATCAATCATATGGGCTGTGACTCATACGGAGCAGGGAGGTCGCATACTACCCAGTATTTTGGGCGTTGGTGAGGAAACGCTGACAGAGACGGCCATCAAGGCATGTAAAAACATTGTAGACACACTGGTATATAAATGATATTTAAGCATTCAGTTTATTGTCAAATTCGTAAATACTTCAAAAAAAATGCCATTCCGGTGAGCTGGAGCCCCGATCGAAGCTTGGCAAGTAAGCGAAGCGATATGTATGCAATATCCACAGGTGATCTCATTGATTTATAAAAATAATGAATTCCGGAATATCAAAAGGTATAAGGGATATATTATTCTGACTTGTCTATGCCTGTTTTCCCTTTTGCAAGTTTTACCTGGGATTGCATTGGCAGAAGAAGTGAATCAAAGGGCAAGGGTTGCCATTCTACCCTTTGAAAATATAAGCGGTCAATATGTATCTATTGATGATGCCATGAAACCTATCTATAAAAAATTGGATAAAATATTCACACTTTCATCCTATGCAGCAGTGGATGAGGTGATATTACAGCTCAGACTCAGACATACAGGGTTTTTGAGTTCGCAGGATGCATTAGATATTAGTCGCAGCCTTGGGGTCGATGCTATCATTCTGGGCATGATATGTGTCTACCAGGAATTCCCGGAGCCAAGGATAGGCCTGATCATGAAAATGATCGGTACAGGGGAAGGGGCTCCTATTCTATGGATGAACAGCAATATTATCAGTGGTAACCAAACCCAGACATGGTTTGGCCGAAATCGCATCACTAAAGTAAACAGCCTTTTCGATCAGGTGGTGAAAGATATGCTTAAAGACATACCTATCGACTTTTTAAGAGAAGGATGATGAACAATAAGGGGGTTATCTGGGCAATTTTGATGAGTTGCTTTATTAATTTTATTTTAATAGTCCTCTTTTCAGGATGTGGAATGAGCGGGTATAGGGCTAACAACTTCTTAGATACAGAGGCCATTGAGGGAGTCAGTTCAGTAGCTGTTCTCCCCTTTCATAATCTCAGCAAACAGGTAAATGCGGGCGTGATCGTGACCAATATGCTCATGGCGGAACTTATTCAGCATGACCAGTTTCAGGTTGTTAAATACGGAGACTTGAGAAATTTTTTTTTACAAAGACGGATGATTGTAATTTCCAGCGTGGATATCAAGGTATTGCGGGCCTTGAGACAAGAGTTTAGAGTGGATGCGGTGATCATGGGCACTGTCCTTCAGTACGAGGATGGCGGCGGATCAACAAACAATAAAAAAAATGTTCCCCCTTCAATTGCCATAAACAGCAAAATCCTTGATACTCGAACTGGCAGGATTCTGGCAAAGGGAGAGTTTATGGAGAAGGGGTCTGCGACAGGATATCTCCTGAGTGATAGAGATAGGCAACTTGCTTTTGCCTTGGCCCGGGATTTTGCACAAAAGCTGATATCCAAAATAGGCACGCATGGCGCATGAAGCTTGTCTGTCGGGTGGTATTAGGTATCATTTTAGTGGGATCTGTTTATATTTCTTTATCTCATGCACAGGAAATAGAAGAGAATTTGAAATGTCTAGGATGCCATGGAAATGTTTTGGGTCAGGAGACTATATATAAACATTCCCCTTTTATACAACAAAATTGCATTATATGTCATCTCACTCCTGAGGAGCTACCCCCTGAAGACATACATGAGAATAAACTAAGCAGCCCGGAGGATTTAGGAATAGCCCGATGTTATAATTGTCATCCAAGCGATAAACTGGGGATTTCTCATCCGGTCGGTATATATCCTTCGGAAAGGATTCAGATCCCAGAGACATTGCCAGTGGGTACGGATAATAAGCTCCTTTGTATCACCTGTCATATTCCTCATGGGAGCGATGAGGAATATCTGGGCAGGAAACCGGTCTCTGCCCAGTTGTGCATTACCTGTCACGGAATAGACTATTACGAATGATGATGAAAAAAGGAAATAAAAAAAGAAAAACGATCAATTTTTCCATCAAAAAAGGAATGCAGTTCAGACTTATTTTCAGGATATTTATCATCATCCTGATCGCTGTGATGCTCAGTGGGGTGATTTTTTGGGTTGGCAGCCATAAGAAAGTGGATTCCTCTTACCGTCAGTTTCATGTACAATTACGTAATTTCAGGGATATGATTTTGCCCCTTGCCATTATTGGTACAATTGCCGGACTGCTCGGGGCACTGATATTGTCCCTGTTTTTTCCACTCCATCTGGTGGGCCCGCTTTATCGAATTGAAAAGAGCCTTGAGAGGGTCACTAATGGGGACCTGTCCAATCATCTGTTAAATATCCGTTCAGGGGATGAATTGCATGAATTGGCCTGCCAGGTGACCAGGATGACAGAAAAAATGAAAGAGAGGATCAAATTGCTCAAAGAGCAAAATAAACGAGAGGAGATCGTTTACAACCAAATGAGAGATGCATTTGAGAATTCGGATATGAAGATAATCAAGGAGACGATTTCCGGGCTGGATCAGGAGATAGAGAGAACAAGGGAGATACTGGATGAATTCAAGATATAAAAAAATATTGATTCAAGTGGTCTTAATCGTTTTGGTTGCCGTTTTTATCGGATGTATTCCTGAACTGACAGATGAAACACCCTTGGCCATGGTTAATAATGAGCCTGTTACCTTTGGGGAACTCAAGCAGGAATTACAGGGATTCCATTTGAGGACCAAAGAAAAAGGGGAAAAAGCCTCTATTGATCTGAACCATTTTCTTAATAAACTGATCAGGAAACAGCTTTTTATACAGGAGGCCCTTCGTGTGGGGCTTGATAAGGATCCTGAAATTGATCTTGCCGTGGATTCGGAGCTGAAAAAACAGGCCATTTTATTACTACACAGGGAGGAGATCGATAATAAGGTATCGGTCAGTGATGATGAAGCCTGGGGGGAATATTGTACAGTGCTGAATAAACGCAGGGATGATGTGGAGAAAATGAGGGAAGGATTTTCCATGGATCCCAATGCCCGGAGCAGTGATGTGAGTAATTATATATCAGGGCTGAGAAAAAGGGCTGAGATAGTGGTTGATCCCAATTTTGTCTGGCACAGGGATGAACCCTGTGATCCTAATAAAATCGTGGCTAGGGTGAATGATGAGGGAATCACTTATCACGATCTTTCCGAAACGATTAAGGGCCTTAGGGATCAGTTTGGCGAGGAAGATGCATGGAAATATGCCATTCAGGGACTTATTGATCAAGGATTGCTGGAGAAAGAGTTGAAGATGTTTGTGCCTGATAAGGAATCCTTTGAGAGATCAAAGGGTAGAGTGAAAAAGAATATGAAAAAAGAACAGCTCAAGGAAAGGGAAGATGCCTATGTCGAGGAGCTTAGGCAAAAGGCAAGGATTTCCAAAGCAGATATCGACCCGAATGATGTTTTAGAGAAGAATGAGGACCCCAATCTTCCGGTGGCATGGGTCAATGATGAAACGATTACTTTCGCAGAGCTGACAAAAAACATAAAGGCAGAGGATTTGAAAGATGATCCACCCGAGGAAAGAAAAAATATTATCGATGCGAACCTTGGGTATCTTGTTGACTGTCGTTTGGTTGAACAGGAAGCCCTGAGCCGGGGTTATGAAAAACGTCCAAATGTTCAAAAGAAACTTGCTACGGTTAGGGAGATTGCGATTTTCAATAAATTTTTCCGTGAACTTCTGATCCCCTCGATCAAGCTTACAGATGAAGAGGTTGAGAGCTATTATCAAGAACATTTGGACCTGTTTTATACCCCTATTTATGTCAAGCTGGATGAAATCCGTGTGAAGACAGAAGAGGAGGCAGATCAAATCTGGTCTGAGCTGGAAGTGGGTGCCAGTTTTACCTTTCTTAGTAAAAGATCTCTTCCGGATAGGATCACCAGCCGGCACTGGATACCCATAGATCAGTTTTCATCATCCATCAAAGAAGGACTGATGAAGGCCAAAGAGGGGGAAAGATTCGGTCCTGCCTTGAGGGATGAGAGTTACAGCATCTTTTTGATCAAGAGACGTCGCGGTGGAGATCTCATCCCCTTTGATAGGGCAAAGAAAGACGCCTATGACAAGCTATGGAAGGAGCGTTTTGATCAGACAGTTGAGGACTGGGAAAAGATTTTGCGAGAATCCTCCGAGATTGTCATATATGAGCAGCGTCTTCAAGCAATCCTATCAGGTATCAAAGGTGATAAAGCTGAGGCTGTGAAATGATGAGAGTTGAAAATCAAAGGGGAACGAAACGAATACTATTGCTAATCTTCTTCTGCCTGATACTTTGCTCCTGTGGGCCGGCAGGGAAAGTAGGAAGGGGGGCCCGTTTTGCAGAACGGACATGCGAAAGCTGTCATCAGGAAGAACTTGGTGCTTATCTTGCCCGAAAGATTGTCCATGATCCCATAAAGGAGAAGGACTGCAAGGCGTGTCATGAGCCTCATGGCATGGTAGGCATCTTTCATCTCTGGGAAGGGATAGAGGCCAAGGTATGTTATACATGCCATAAGACGGAAGAAGAGCTTACCCAGAAACAGTATCAGCACTCCACATTCAAGGAAGGTAAATGCTCCCCCTGCCACGATCCACACTCCTCGGATCATCCCGAACTGTTAAAGCAGATTGGAGATGATCTTTGTTATACCTGCCATGAAAAGGAGCCCTTCCAGAGGGCCAATATACACAATCCCTTAAACGAGAAGGGCTGCCTGGAATGTCATGCTTCCCATGCCTCCGATTATCAGGATCAACTTATGGATCCGCCGGATGAGCTGTGCCTTAAATGTCATCCCATAAATCGTGATCTGATAAGGGTCCATAAGGGGTACACACTGAAGGGAGAACAATGTCTGAAGTGTCATGATCCGCATTCCTCAAAAGAAAAAGGTCTATTAAAAGTTGCAGTCCACAAACCCATGTTAGATGGTACGTGTCAGGACTGCCATCTTTCTCCTTCGGATACTGAATCATTTGAAACTAAGATTCAGGGGATATGGTTGTGTTTTGAGTGCCACAAGGATACGGAAAAGGAATTACAAAGGCCCTTTATCCATGAACCTGTTGGAAAGCAGGAGTGTACTACCTGCCATGATCCACATACATCCAATCATTCCGCACTATTGCAGGAGGAAGAGGTGAGCCAGTGTTATAGCTGCCATCAGGCTGCCAAAGAGAAATTCCATAAGAGACATTCTCATACTGCTATTGCTCAAGAGGGATGTACAGGGTGCCATACCCCACATGCTTCGGACAGAGCATATCAACTCAAAAAGACCGGTTCTGATCTTTGTGCCCTTTGCCATCCCGGGGGGGATTTCCAGGCCCCATGTACCCACGAACCTGTAGCAAAGGGGCAATGCCTGGACTGCCATGATTCCCATGCCACAGATTTTCCCGGCCAGGCATTAAAGCCGAAGGCTGAACTGTGTTATACATGCCATGCTAAAGAAAAAGAGAGATTCTCTTCTGTTCATGTGCACACCCCTATTGCAGAAGGCAGGTGCAACGGCTGCCACGAACCCCATGTTTCCAGAGATAATAATCTTCTTATGACCACCCAGAATAAAATCTGTTTCGAATGCCATTCCTCCTTTCAGGAAAGACAAAATAAAGGGGTCCTGCATCCTTTGAGCCAGAAGGGGCAATGCCTTGCCTGCCATGATTCCCACGTCAGTGAATATCACAATGTACTCCGGTTGCCTGGCGATCAAGTCTGCATTGCCAATGGATGTCATAGTCTGGTTACCCAGCAGGCGAAAGAATCTAGGATCGTGCATAAGCCCCTAACGGATAAAAAATGTGTATCATGCCACAATGCCCATGGGAGTCAGCTTGACCATTATCTGAAAAGTTCCGCCGGAAATCTCTGCCTCTTTTGTCATGAAGATATGCTGGAGCGGATGGAAAAAGAAGATGCCGTGGTCCATTCTCCGATACAGAAGGGGGAATGCTTGACATGTCATACAGGGCATATATCTGACTATACAGGACTGCTTCTTGCACAGGGCAAGGATCTATGTGCCCCTTGCCATAATACGACAGATCCTGGATTTCAGGATGCTCACGTGAATATACCAGCCGATGAAAGCAATTGTCTCATGTGTCATGAATCCCATACAAGTGATGAAAAGGGCCTTTATCTTCCTGTGACTCATCAGCCCTTTATTCAGAAAGATTGTCAGGTGTGCCATGAATAGAAAGAGTGTATTCATATATGTATTCATATGCTGTTGTTTTATGATATTTGGCCCGATCATTACCATCGGGATCGGCACAGTGGATGGAGAAACCCATCTTAAGGCCGATATCGGGCTTGTATGTCTGGATTGCCATCCGGATCTGAAAAAAGAACTGGGAAATGGCAAACCACACAAAGCATTAAAATCGAATGAATGTATACCTTGTCATACCCCGCATGCAGCTCAATATGAAAATCTCCTTATTCAGACGGGAGACAAGCTGTGCTATGGATGTCATGAGTCCCAAAAGTCCTGGCTGAATGAGAAGGTTGTGCATCTTCCGGTGGAATATGGAGAATGCCTGAAATGTCATGAGCCGCATGTATCACCTTACAAAGATCTGTTGAGGCTGAAAGGGAAGGACTTGTGCTTTCTGTGTCATGATCAGGCATCATATCAGAAGGCTTACGTGCACAGCCCTGTTAAAGATGGCCGCTGTAACATCTGTCATCAATCCCATAGCTCCTCGAAACCCTTTCTTCTTCCAAAACCTTTACCGGGCCTTTGTTTCCAATGTCATTCATTGAATCAAAAGCTGATTTCCAAGCATCCGAATTATCGGATCGATCAAGCGGACTGTCTGCTTTGTCACAATCCCCATTCCTCCAACCGAAAAAATCTGATGTATAGTGTGTTACATGAACCTTTCAAGAAAGATGATTGTAATGCCTGCCATCCTGAATCATCCGGCCCGATTGGAAAGGTCTCCGGCGATGCAAAAAGTTGCTATAAATGTCATGAAGATGCAAAAAAAAGGTTCGATGAAAAGGGGATGAGCCATATTATTTCAGGTAAAGGGGAATGTACCTTTTGCCATAATCCGCATGGAGCGGAAAGGGAAGATCTTGTTCGAAGGGGTGACAAGCCGCTTTGTACTGCCTGCCATCCGGAAATGGGAAAGAAACTCAGGGTGGTCAGGAAGGGGCTGGGCCGTCATCCGGAGGTCATGGCAGGGAGATGCTCGACCTGTCATGATGCGCATTCCTCAGATGATATAGATTTCCTAAGAGATGCATCTCTTAACCTTTGTACTGAATGTCACTCTCGACATAAGGTGGCATGCCATCCTGTGGGTGAGAAGGCTCTGGATCCCAGATCCGACACGCCGATCAACTGTATCACCTGTCATAATCCTATGGAGGCTGAATTTCCGCAGCTTATGCGGCTTGATGGGGCAAAAGAATTGTGTAATCAATGTCATGCATATTAGAATTCAACCACAGAGGTCACAAAAAACTCTGTGATCTCTGTGGTTGAATTCTAATAATATTATGGAAAAGGCGAATGAAAACCAAAAATAATTTATCCTTATATCTGCGGTCTTTAGCTCTGTTTATAATGGGTATTTTCCTTGCTTTATCTTGCCTCCCTTATAAATCCCGGCAGGGGGGGCTGGATGCACGTCTTTCAGTCATCCTGGAGATGGCTTCAGAGGATGAGAAAGACGTCTCTTTGACCATCGGGGAAGTAACATTAAGAAGGCAAGGAGAGGAAGCC
>JBLIRM010000071.1:0-14642 GCA_049472295.1 bacterium
GGCATATCGGGGACATGTCCCTCCAGTTGCCCGATTTTCTGAAAAAACACATCCATAAAACCATCCGCAAGGAGGCTAATGTCAAGCGATATGTTATAGGTGCACTGATCACCGGATTTGTCATATCCGTCCTGGAACTGGCCTGTACCGGTCAGGTCTATCTTCCCACAATCATCTTTGTGAACCGGATCAGCACGCTCAAGTTTCGTGCCATGTTCTATCTTGTCCTGTACAACCTCATGTTCATCTCTCCCTTGGCGGCAATATTCCTGACGGTTTATAAGGGTACATCCTCCCAGCAGTTGACTGCCCTGTTCCAGCGTTCTTCAGCGCCCATAAAATTGGGGATGGCCTTGCTTTTCTTCACCCTTGCAGGGATACTCTTTGTAACATTGATATAAAAATCCTATCGAACAACCGATGAAATTGTACTTAAAACCTGATTATTCCGATAATTATTATAGAAGGTATGAAAATGGATATTCCTTTGCAGGTCCGATGATCACCCATGCGTTATCCCCTGAGAAGTACCTCCTTATAGAGAGAGTTAAGTTCAAGAGGAAAGGTTTCACCGGGTCACTCTCAGCAGTCTGTCCGAGATTCCGGATTCAGATACAAAGCGACCCTTATGTTCAGAAAATATATTAAAAATATGTTAAATGAAGGATGAATCATCATGAAAAAAATACATCCCAGATGTCCGGACAAATTTCACCATAGACACTATTCCCTTTCTCCTGTAAAAATTTGTAACCGTTCAGCAGTGTTGATAAATCATCAAAAAATTTTGATATGCCTCTTATTATGTATCATCCTCCTAATCCCTTTATCCCTTTCGGCACAAACAAATGAAGGCATGCAAAACTACACCGAGGGATTCAATTTCAGTATCCGGATTACCTTTGGGGTTAGGGGACAAAAACCCCTCTTATGGGATGGTAGGGCTAGCATTGACAACGGAAAGATCCAAGGGATCAGGGGGGTCAAATTCGCTGAAGATGACGAAATCTTTCCCACGGAGAACCGCTGGCGCTGCGCCATAGGACGTCTGAGAGGGAGGGAATATGCCAAGGGACTGGGTGACAGGATATCGATCCGGGAGTTCGTGCAGGAGATTATGTCAAAGGGGGTGGAGCTGGATATCATGGCCACAACGGACGCCAGCATCACCATATCTTCGATTGCAGGCAATTTCTCCTTCTCCCTGGCTGATCTGGTGGTGGGTCGGAAAATCGATTTTCTGGATGGAAACCTCGGGATTGAATTGATCCCGCGTCCCCATGAAATCCCCAGCGCCGGTGAAATAGAAAATTATCCGGGCATCATCACAGATGCCGAAGGGAACGTATGGCTGGCATGGGTCTCATTTTCAAAGGGAAAAGAATCGGTGGTGATCTCCAAACATACGGACTCGGGATGGGGCAAACCGGAGCTGCTGGACCGCGGGAAGGAGGGCTATCTCAGTCCCGTGATGGCTGCCATGCCCAATGGTGATCTTTGGATAGTCTGGCCGGGAAGAGAAAAAGGGGATTGGGACCTCTATGCAAGGCAGTATAACAGGAAAAAGGGGAAATGGTATGGTACGGTCCGTATGACCAAAAAGAATGGGCCGGATGTCAATCCTGCCCTGGCTGCGGATCAATCCGGCAGGGTATATTTATGCTGGCAGGGATTTACCAATGGGAATCATGAGATCTTTCTGCGCATCCTTGATAACAAAAAATGGGGTGAATCCCTGAATGTGACACAGAATGAGGGAAATGACTGGGAACCCGCACTTGCTCTGAGCAATGGCGGCATGCTCCTGATAGCCTGGGAGAGCTTCCGGGATGGGCTTCATCAGATCATGGCCCAGAAATGGGCGGGTGGAGCATTCGACTCGGAACTTATCCTCACCTCTTCCAAAAGTGCTGTGGCTCATGCCTCTGCTGTTTCGGATCTGAACGGACGCTTCTGGGTATCATGGGACGAGGCAGGGCCGGATTGGGGATTCGGAGAGGCTGAAGAGGAGAGGACCATTGGCGTTTACAAATTCGATGAGCTGAGCACCCAGATCGATTATGACAAGGTGGCCATTGTAGGCCGCAGGGGGCGTTACAATTCCCGCCAACTGGGCCTGGTTTGCCTGGACAGTAAGGGGATATACCGTCCTGAAAAAGGTCTGCTGGAAAACCTATCAACACCCATGCAGATGTATGCAGACATCCCGAGACTCATTGTGGACCCAAAGAACAGGCTCTGGATCATCTTTCATCACTATGTGGGAAAGATACCCTTTTATGTGCACGGTCAGTTGATGGAGGTATGGAAGGTTTATGCCCTTTATTATGACGGCCTTAAATGGAGTGATCCCATACCCATGCCTCATAATACGTGGAGACAATTCAGCGGGGCCTCGATCTGCATCGACAGTGCGGGTCATCTTTGGACCGCTTACACCCAGGATAACCGGGAATTGGGAAAACGCGGGGTGGAACCGCCGACACTCTCTGTCTCCTCCTTTGCACTTCCGGCAGGGGACAGGGGGAGTGTCCCTGTGATCCCTTTGTATAATGGGGATATACAAAAAACAGCCATGGGAAAAAACAGGAAGGATGGATTATCCGGAGGCTCCTATCAAACCAGCCTCGGCAGCACTGCCTATAAACTCTACTGGGGTTCCCTGCATGACATCCATGATGTCCGGGGCCGGATGAACCTGGATGGTTTCGTCATCGATGCCTTCAAATATGCCCTGGACGACTGGGGATATGATTTTACGGGATTAAAGGATTACGCGTGCAGGGATGATGGATGGTTTGTCAACGGGAATTATGCATGGTGGGAAACCCAGAAAGCCATTGACCTCTTTTCCGTAAAGAATGAATTCCTGAGTTTTTTCTTGAGGGCGAAGAGCCCTTTTATTAGACCCAAGGCACATGGTCTGCTCAAAAAGCAGCCCCCCAAGGGTGTGCCCATTATCATGGGGGTCTATGCTGAGGATCTGACCGAGAAGGCCATGGTGGAAGCCATAGAAAAACGCAGGCAGTATCTTGCCACGGACAAGATCCTGCTTGATTTTTGGATTGCAGGCCATCCCATGGGCGAAAAGTTCAAATCCTCGGATCGATTCCCCAAGATGGAGGCCTTGGTAGTCGGCACCCAAAAGTTGAAAAGGGTCGACATCCTGAAAAACGCCGAATGCGTCTATAGTACGGAGCCGGATTCAAACGAGGTCCGTTTCACCTTCGTGGATATGGGATTGGACCCGGATGTGCCCGGAGAGTATCACTATTTTCTGCAGGCCGTTCAGGAAAACGGCCGTATGGCATGGACGCCGCCGGCATGCCTTCACTATTTTCCGGGATATGATTGATCATGATTTCTCATTGTGATGGAGTGAGCCTTAAGCGATCCCTTTTTGGGATTGCTTTATTATGATAAGAATAGGGTATTATACCACTGCCTTCGAGTAGTTCCTGATACATTGCCTCGATCCTGTTCATCATTTCATCCAGGGAATATGCCTCTGACATCTTTTCTCCCATCTCTCCCATGCCCTTTATCAATTCAGGCTGATCAGCCAGCCTGAGAATGGCGTCCGCAATGGCGGATGTATCCGAAGGGGGCACCAGCAGGCCATTCACCCCATCATGGACCAGATCAGGGATCCCTCCGGTCCGGGTGGCAATGACCGGTTTTTTCATGGCCATGGCCTCCACCAGGGCCCTGCCCATCCCTTCATTCAAGGAAGGGAATACAAAGATGTCAAACAGGGCCAGGATGGGTCTGGGATCATTTTCCCACGGAATAAACCGGACCCTTTGGGTGATATCCCAAGCCTCGGCCATTTGTTCGAGAGCTTCTTTAAGTGGCCCGGAACCCAGGAAACAGAACATGGCATTCCCTTTTTTCTCGAGGACTGCGGTGCAGGAGTCAAGGAGAAAGACAGGACCTTTGACCTCCACAAGCCTACCTGCGGTTCCGATCACCAGGTCATTCTCATGGATGCCCAATCTTCTCCTCCATTCGCTGATCAACTCAGGACTTATTTCCTCTTTTATCCCTTTCAGATCCACACCACTGGGGCAGATCCCGAATCTATCCTCTGCTGCAATCCCAAGCCGCAAGTGATCCGCCTTCTCCCCTTCCGTCAGGCATACGATCCGTTTTGTTATCAAACCGGTCAGCTTCTCCATCCATTTGAACAATCCCCTTATCAGGGGTCCGAAATATCCGTAAAAGATGTGCCCGTGAGGGGTATGGCATATGATTGGAATGCGGTTTAAAAAGGCAGCCCATCGGCCCAATATTCCGGCCTTTGATGTGTGCGTGTGCACGATCTTTGGGTTAAGACGCCTGATAGTCATCCAAAGCCACAGAAAGGCCATCAGGTCATGAAGCGGGGAGATCCTGCGATATAAATAGGGACAAACCATCACCTGGATCCCATCCTTACGGAGCCCCTCCAGTTCGTTACACTTTGCCTGCCTTTCCTTCTGGGACATATGGGATTCCGATGTAGGGCCCATAACCAGAACAGGTCTGAACCGGTCCCTGTCCAGGTGCTTGACTGTCAGAAAGGTGTTTTCGGCGGCCCCCCCCTTGTCCATACGGGTAATGATATGAACGCAGGTGACCGGTTTTGGTATGGGATTCATACCCTTTCCTGCCAAATCCGGATGACCTCCCTGCACTCCTTTTCCCATTGATCCATGATCCTGGGCCACGCATAAATCCGGACTGCCAGTTCCCTGCACTCCTTTTTGATCTTTTCATATTGATCGGGAAATTGGGCAAGCCATGTGACACGCTCTTTTATCCTGGAGGCAAGGGCCCCGACCGAAGTATCCTGACATAACCATTCATGGCCTATTTTTGAGATGATCTCCGGTGTGGCCCCCACCGGTGTGGCCACAACCGGCACACCGGTGGCCAGGGCTTCCAGCGTGACCATGCCGAAACCCTCCAGGTATTCCGTGGGAAGGAGAAAAAGGTCAGCGGATTGATAATATCTCAAAAGGGCCTCTTCAGTCACCCGGCCCGGAAACCGGATGCGATCCCCTAGCCCTTCCTGTTCAGCGAATCTTTTGAGCTTGTCCTCCAGTTCCCCCTTCCCTGCCATCACCAGGAAGACCTTCTCCCCAATCTCCCCTAAATCCGCCATGGCCCGGATCAGGTTCATCAGCCCCATCCGCTTCCTGAGGTTCCTAACAGTGAAAAGGATGATCCTATCCACCGGCAATCCCAGTTCTTTACGAATGGCATCCCGGTCCCCGGGCGGAGAAAAAGGACCGGTGTCCACCCCCCCTGGTATGATGAGGGATTTTTGAGACAGCCCGTGAACCCTTTCCAGCCTCTGCTGCATGAACCGGCTCAGTAGAATAATCCTCTGACACCTGCGCAATACCTTTCCCTCGATCCAATCCTTGATCTTCTTCTGAAAAAAGAGTGCTGGGTTCCACATACCGGGCCATTGATAAGACCGGCTGATCAAGTATTCCTCACCCCAGGGGGAATGAAAATTATAGATCCACGGGGCCTTTCTGACAAACGGATGCGTGACGGCCTCCATGGCTGCAATGGGCTGGTGCAGGACCATCAGATCCAGGGACTGAAATCCTCCCTCTTCAAGGGAATGGAGTATATGTCTGATCTGGGGCCTTGCGGACCGATTGAAACTGAGAAAGGTTTTGTGCGGCAGGTCATAACGGTATACATCGATCCCTTCTATCGTTTCCTGATCCGGAAGCTCCGGTGATGCACGCCTGGTGATCAGGGAGACATGATGCCCCCGGCTCACAAGCCCTCCGGCTGTATAGAAGGCCATCTTGTTTGCCCCACCCATGCTGTCCGGGAAGAAGAAATCCGATAACACAATGATCTTTAATCTTTTGCTTTCATCCATTTCATGTTACTCATGAGGGTCAATAAAGATCCGCTGCCAGGCCTCCAGGGTGATCAATCCCCAAATCTGCAGGGAAAGATCGGCCTTTTCTTCCAGATGTGCCCGGATCAGCCTTTGAATCTCAATGGGATTAAAGATCCCTCTCTTTTGAATAATGTCCCGATCCAGATAGTCGGAAAGCATCCCCTTTAAAGGGCCCCTGAACCATCGTCCTATGGGAAGTGTAAAACCCTGTCTCTTTTTCTTCAATACCCAGTCCGGTACCAGGCCCTGGCTGGCCTCCCTGAGGACCCATTTCCCCTTTTCACCTTTCACCTTCATTTCCAGAGGGATCCGGGCTGCACAATCCAGGAAATCATCCCCGCAAAAGGGCATATCCAGCCGCAGGCCCTGGGAAAAAACCAGGGTGGTGATCATGGGGAGGAGATCATCCGAAAGCCATGCGAAGATATCCGTCAGAAACTGTTCCTCTCGAAAGCGATCCCTGTGAAGGTCTGAATAGAAACCGTTCTTCTGTGACCGATATCCGGGCAAAAGCAGACGATTGAGTTGATCCTGCTTAAAAAAGGTATAAAGGTCCAGATAATCGGAGATTCGTTGGGGCCTTCCCAGCAGGTGATCGGACCTTTTACTGGCGAAGGGGGAAAAGATCCTCCAGATCACAGAGAGACAGGGTTTGGCCACAGGCCAATACCGGGCCAGGATGTGTTTGGTATGTCCGGCAAACACCTCATCACTTCCAAGGCCTGAAACCAGTCTTTCCACACCCTCCTCTCCGGCCATTCTGGCAACCGAATATATGGCAAGGCCGGAGGGATTGCCTGAGGGAAAACCGAGGTATTGGGTGACCTCCCGCAACAGCGCGGAGATATCTTCGGGCCTCAGGATTATTTCCCTGTGCCTTGTTTTGAAATGCTTAGCTACTGCCCTGGCTGCCTCGATTTCATCATCCGCCCCTTCGAATCCCACGGTATACGTCTGCAAATCCCTGCCCTTCTCCTGGTAAATACCGGCAAGGATGGAAGAATCGAGCCCCCCACTCAGGAAGAGCCCTGTCTTTTCATCGGATGACAGGCCTCGTAAGCCAATGGCGTCAAACATCTGCCTTATTTCAGAAACGGCCCTTTCCTCGGATTCGATCCGTGGTTCAAACTCAGGTGACCAGTATTTGCTTATCCGCAAATCACCCTTGGACATAACCAGACATGATGCCGGCGGAAGGATGGAGACCCCCTGAAGGATGCTCCTTGATATGGGTTGGTGCAGAAAATGGAGGTATCCGTTCAGGGCGTGCAAATCCAGCGCTATCTCACGTCCCAATCCCCTTTTTAGATCCAAAAGCCCGGAAAGTTCCGTGCCCCAGATCAGGGTGTCAGCATCAAAGGCATAGTAAATCCTGTGACTCCCCAGCCGATCCGAGATCAGGCGGATTTCAGGAGCATTATCCTGAGGGGAAGATTCAGTGTAAAGCAGGATCAGCCATCGCCCCTTTAAGGCCGACAGTGCGTCCGTCACATCCCTGATACTTTCCATCCGAGATGCATCGCACTCCCCCCTGATCATTAAGTTATATTTCTTGCCTTCAGCCCCCACTATGGATTGATGTCTTTTTGTAAAGGGGTCATCTGCAATCCAAAGCCCCGGAAAAATCCCCTCGAATCCCTGTCTTTTAATCCATTGCGGATCCAGCGGATGGCGGCTGCATATCCCTTTCATGAAACCATCCCCTTATTTTTATAAATATGGACGAATGCCATCAAGATCCCTTAATTTCTAATCATTAAAAATAAGTAATCGTTCACGCTATTTGTAATTGCAAGTAATTGCGGTGAGCTGAAACCCCGAGTATAACAAGGGGGAAGCGAAGCAATCTCGTTTTTGAGATTGCCACGTCCCTGCGCTCCTCGCAATGACAATAGGGAAATGCGGAGAACGGTTACAAAAATAAATCTTACCCTTGCTCCCCATTTCACAAAATATAATTGACAGACATCTAAACGGAATCCTGCCTCAGTCTCAGCATCCCCAGGCAGAAACCTGCCAGATAGGATATCTGGGAGATGACATACAGGAGCCTTCCCTGAACCAGTGATACCGCGAGCAGGATACAATTGCGGCCCAGTCGATAGGCCATGCCCCTTTGCAGCCTTTCCGGATTGGTATGTGCCCGGGTCAATTCCAGGACCCATTGGGGATAGAACTTCTGGCAAAAGGCAGCACCCTGCCCGTTGCGGAAAAACTGTCTGATCAAACGGAGCACGGTAAGCGGCGGCAGATGATGGATCCATGTGTTGGGGATCACCACCACCCGATATCCTGCCTTTCTGACCATATATCTCAAATAGGGATCCAGACCTCTGGGTATCAGCTCATTCTCCCCGCCGATATGGTAGAAGAGGGATTTGGGTATGGCAAGGCAGGGATGCTCCGCCATATCGCTCTCGGTCATCCGGGATACGATGGGGGAACTCCGTCTGGGGATCTGTTTCATGACAAGCCTTGTCAATAATGGGGCCTCCCTGGGGACCACATTGGAAACCCCTACAATACCCACATCCGGATGATTCCTGATCGTACGGACCATATTTTCGATGACCTCCGGATGGCCCAGACGGGTATCGTCATCCATTGTGATCAGGATCTCTCCCTCAGCCATGAGTGCCCCCAGATTAATCGCCCTCCCCTGCCGGCGATCCCCCTGTATGACCAGGATCTCGAGATCGATAAAGGTCTGTTTCCTGATCTGATCGATCAAAACCGGAAGAAATCCGTTCCGGTCACCATCCAGTGTCGGGATGACCACAGACACCTCCGGACGGGCGCTCAAACGGATCTTCCTCAGCTCGCCCTGAAAATCCCCATTGGGATGAATGACAAAATCCTTTGCCCTTTTATCATTTTGTCTCATATATCAAGTCATCCTTGAACCGGGTCAAATTAACTGAATTATGAAGCACTTCAGCTCATCCGATACTTTGACATAAGCATTTATAAATTTGACAAATCAGATATTATGTAACAATCCATTCAAATCCCTTGCGATCCTCTTCCAACTGTATCTCTCGCTCACCAGATCGAGCCCGGCAAATCCAATCTTTTGGTTCAATTCATGATCCTTTAAGATCCTGATTGTCTGAGCAGCAAACATTTTGGGACTATCACCGATCAACAGATTCTTGTCGGGTTCCACATCAATCCCGCTGGCTGCAATGGACGTGGCAACGACCGGCACACCCATGGACATTGCCGTAAGTATCCTTATCTTCGTGCCGGACCCGCCACGGAGCGGGATCAGGAAGGCATGGGCCTTTCCCAATATGGGGCGAATATCCTCCACATAACCATGGATGCGGATCTTATCATTGCGGTATCTGTATTTAAAATCATGGGATAAACCCTGCCCGATTATCTCGAGATGGACATCAGGGATCCCCTTTTCAATGCATGGAAAGATCTCATCCAACAGATAAGTCAATCCATCGATATTGGCAGGCTCGAGATGGAAGGCGCCCATATAAACCAGGGTAAAATGCCCATCCCAATTTTGATTGAATGCATTCTCCTTCAATGGCTTAAAGTAATCCGTATCCACACCATTGGGACTCACCTCGATCCTGGCGCCTATCTTCCAATCACGCAATTTTCCGGCATGATCATCATTGGTCACAAGACAAAGATCAAACCGATTGAATATGCGCTTCTCATAATTGCGTATCTTCCACAACTCCCAGTAGTAATACCACTTCTTCAAACCCCCTCTCCAGAGTTTCATCAGCCTTTTCCTTGATTCCAGAGCAATATAGTGCTCTGCCACCACCTTTTTCGCAGACTCGGGAAGGATATCGACATAATGAGCCAGGGCCAAAAATTCAAACTGAATGATGTCCCATGAATCCTGGGATATATCCTTCAGTTTCTCCTTGAATTGCGGATCAATATACACCAGGGAGTACGGGAACTTAGAAAAGAGATATCTTGCATGATATTTCCAGGAACGGGTATTTTCCGGCAAAGGGAGTGTGATGAGTCGGCAATAAGGACTCATTTGATCGAGGAGTGGGCGTTGATCCACATTAATATAACTCAGAAGTGTGATGTCATGGAGGCCGGAGAGATGCTTGATCAGGTTGTATATACGGATTGCTCCGCCATTGTCAGGCGGATATGGGAAAAAGGGAGAAACGATCAGGATCTTCATATGGGGTCCGATACCTTAACTGCTTCCATAACGAGGATATAACCATGTTCCTTAAAGCGCAATTTCAACAGATTCTCTGTAAGGTATGAAATGGGGAAAAGCGAGAGAAATATGAATGGGTCCATGAAATCGATTCCAAGCCACCTGAAGAATGTGCTCAGCTTATATCCCAGGCTGGTGACAGGTGATGAAATCAGGAATCGATACTTATTGATTTTGAAGCCAAGGCGTTTCAATTTATTCTTCAGAACCTCTGCAGTATAAAACCGGCACACCGCATGTTTCTTCCGGCACATTTCCTTGTATGAGTCAGTAATACCCGGATAAGAAAAGCTGTCAACACTCAATACGAATCTGCCTTCCCTCTTCAAGATTCGGTTTGCTTCCTTTATGGCCCGATCGTCATCGGAAAAATGTTCAAAGGAGCAGACACTCATCACCTTATCGAATATTTCACTCCCGAAAGGAAGATCCATTGCGTCTGCCAGGGCAAAACCACACCCGTCAGGGGCATTATATTGATGGGCGATTTTGATTCCGTTCCTGCTGAGATCAACCCCAAAGATCCTCAGGCCGGGCCTCCACAATCTTCGCACAAAATGGCCGTGCCCGCATCCGATATCCAAAATGCGATCTCTGTGGACAGGGTTGAGCCACCGGCTGATGGCATGCCATTCAAATGCCCTCACCAGATGGAAATATTCAAAATACCGGTAAAACAGGGGCCTTAATCTTTTCTTGATCCAATGAAACAAGCTATCCTCTCTCACAACCATAACTTTTGAAGCCTTGAGAATATCTCACGATCTTCCGCAGCCATCTCCTCCCTCTCCAGCTTACGGGCGGAGCGCACCTCCTTTAACTGGGAGATAGCTATAAAAAACGCTCTGGGATAAACCAGATCACCCGTGACCAGGGCCTTCATGAAATATAGAAGGACCCAGAACAGATGCATTCCCAGGAGCCTGCCATCCAGCAGATTTTTCCATGTGAAGAGCAGTATGTTCTTTGTCCGGTACAACTGAAAATTGGCCTTCTTTTTCAGATGTCTCTGGGTGGTGACATGTTTCAGGTGATAAATGGCGGCACCCGGCTCGTAGACAGTCCGCCACCCTCTGCGCCATGCCCTATGACATACATCCATATCTTCATAATAAAAGGGGCGGTAGAGTATATCCAGACCTCCCAGGGCGAGAAATCTGGCCCGGTCATAACCCGCGCAATTCCCGGGCGAGTACCAAACCTCCACAGGCTTGTCAGGCAGTATGGCCCCCACCGTCATACCGGGCAGCATTCCCACCAGCCGTCCCCTTTTGAAAAAGGGGTAGTTGACACTCTCCACTGTGTGACCGAATCTGGGATTGACAATCTTCGGACATACGGCAAAGACATTTTTATCCTTAAAATGTTTGAGCATCGGGGTGATAAAGTCCATGTCCACAAGGACATCGCTGTCCAGACAGATCACAATCGGGTTGGATGCCCTCTGCACCCCCATATTGACCGGGGTGATGCTGTTGCCGCTATTGGGTGATATCCTTACCAGGATGACTTCCGGGAAATTGCTCTCCACAAATTCCACACTGCCGTCATCGCTCCCGTCATCCACCACGATGACCTCATCGCCTTTCCCTCTGTTTTCCACGACCTGAATCACGCCCGGCAGCAGATTGGATAGAAGGTCTTTTCCGTTGTAATTTCGAACGATAATGGAGGCTTTCATGAATTTAACATAGAACGAGTGATTTCTGAGATTTGTCCGGGGAAGGCATTTTGATTGATTTATAATATCCGATCAGCTCTTGAGAATTTTGTTCAATCGTTTTCGGCTGAATGGCATGTCGGGACATCTCCTCGATTCTTTGCGGGGAATCCAGGATCGTATGGATCTGCCTTTTTAATGCATTGACATCCCCCACCTGAAAAAGTAGGCCATTCAAGCCGTGGGTGATATAATCCCTCATACCTCCGATATCGGAGGCAATCACCGGAATGCCGGCGGCCTGGGCTTCCAGACCGATCATGCCCAGCGTCTCCCGGCATATGGAAGGGATGATGAGCAAATCGAAGGCATCGAATATATCATCGAGCCTTTCATAATCATATCTTCCCATGTATTTACAGTGGCTCATGTCTTTTATACCCATTTTGAAATCATGCAGTGTTTCATCACTTCCGCCGCCAAAGATGAGGAATTCCGCCTTTTCCGGCGGAAGGGACCTTGCAGCCTGAATGACGAGTTGAACGCCCTTCAAAGGACCCAGATGGCCCAAAAAGCCAAAACGAACGGGATAATGCGCAAAACTGCGGACCCTCTTTCTGATCCACTCAACGGATTTGACACCGAGCTGATTCACAACGATCCTCTCCCGATCGATGCCATGCTTTACAAAGATCTCCTTAACTGAAGTGGATACTGCAAGGATCAGATCCGCTTTCAACAAGGCAAGCCTGTTCCGGGCATCCCTGGATCGAAATGCCTCGATCAACCGCTCGTTTTTTGGATATCCGTCCCTTTTTTTTATCTCAGGATCGAACGAGGTCTGTCCCAGGTGTTCCCCTCTGATTCTCTTATACATATTTCTCAAGTGCCTGATGCATCGAATCGGATATGCATCAGGCAGAAGGGTCGTCATTTTTCTGTATTGCCTTGTCATAAAATCCCCGGCCAGACAGTTAACGACACAGTTCTTTCCTTCGTCAGGCCCCTCGCATAAAGATTCATCCAGGGTAAACAATTGGGTGCGGGGACAAATAAACCAGTAATCGTGAAGGGTCACTAGGGTGGGTATGTGACGGGCATGACATATATGGATACAATTCGATGGGGTGCGGTGAAATTCATGAAAATGAACTATATCCGGATCGATCTCCTCTAAAAGATCCGTGAATATCCTCTCGGTTTTTTCTTCGCAACAGCTCTTTTGAGGATGGATTATGGCCTCTGAGAAGCTCATCGGAGAGTGATCCAGGCCATGATATGTAATGCCTCCCTTTCTTTCGCGGGTGATCCTCGGCCCTTTGAGAAATCCGCTTCTTATATGGTGGAAGATATGGACATCCTGCCCGCTTCCGGCCATGGCCTCCGAAAGATAACGAATATAGATGGAGACCCCATTGACATATTCGGGATATCTGCCGTCTGTCACCAACAGGATCTTCAATTTCACCTCACTCCCTTAGAGGTATCGATCCTCTTCCCTGATCCGGCAATTGCGACGGGGAAGAAGCCTTTGTTTGATTTGTTTGAGTGTGCCGTATCCCTGCTCCGGAAGGAATTTTATCAGGCATTGTCTCATGTACCATGGGATCCTCCTCAAAATGCCGGTCAGGGGTGAAAGGCCATACTCCAGACCGTATTGCAGGCTCTGGAGACCTGGTTTCCAGTATCTTCGACTGATCTTGAGTTGCTCTGACTGAAACCGCATATATCCTTCGGAGCTTTTTGTCCCGGCATATATGCGAAATCTGGCCAGGCATTCCGGGATACGGAAAAATGTGTATTGTCTGCTCAATCTCAAAAAGAGGTCCCAGTCCATGGCATACTGCAATGAAACATCCAGGGAGAGGTCTCGCAGCGTATAATCCGCCATGAAGACCGTGGGCTGGGGCACGAAATGCCCCTTCCGCCAGAAAGTAACAAGCCTGTCCGTGGTCACAGGTCCGGCCAGCCATTGTTTCTGGAATCTACCTTCTGTGTTGATTACATCACAATCCCCATAAACAACCGGTCGAATAATTTTGCCGCGATCCCACATACACCGGATGACCCTCTTGAATGCATTCCGTATGTAAAGATCATCGGAATTGATCCATGCCATGATCCGGCCGGATGCTGCTGCAAATCCTTTGTTAATGGCATCCGTCTGACCCCTGTCCCTTTCGCTCACCCAGCAAGCAAGGTAGTTTTCATATCGCTTTATGATCTCCACGCTATGGTCGCTGGACCCACCATCCATGATGATATATTCGAGGTTCGGATACCCCTGCAGGAGCACGGATCGTATGGTTTCCTCTATGAATGCCGCCTGGTTATAGCTTGGCGTGATGATACTGATCTTCGGCCATGGGGTGCCATCAGGCATGATATCCGGCAACCGCGGGCTCTCTTCCGTCCAAGGCCAACCGATTTTTCCGGGAGGGGGGGGAGGAAGTTCTTTTAAGGCAGGAGAGCGCATCTTGATTCACTATTCATTGTGATATGCAATCTATATGTATGACCTGTAATAGTCCTCTAAATATTCCTTCAAAGCGATCCTCCAGTCCCGCATCCGGTTCAACCCGCGCAGATCCAATTTCTTGTTGATCAACCTCTCGGAATCGGGACGGGGAGCGAAAAAATCCTTTCTGAAATAGTCGGAAGGCACCTCGATGATCTTGACCTTTCCCTCCAAATTCAACAAGGAAAGAAGCTCCTGAGCCACCTCCAACCGGCTGGTCAATCCATCGCATACCATGTTATACAATCCCCAGAATTCATTTTCCAGGAGTAATTTCACATTCTTCGCAAAATCATGGGTGTAAGTGGGTGTCCCCATTTTGTCATTGACAATATAG
>JBLIRM010000072.1:0-14527 GCA_049472295.1 bacterium
CAAAAAGCACCGATAAAACTGCGTACCCAAAGGACGAACATGATACTCGGCGTGCCTCTTTCATCAAAGCAGATATCCGATATTCTGGAAGGCCTTTCCTTCAAATCCCTCACCCAAACCGATGAAGAGATGAGCTTTCTTCCACCCTCCTTCAGGCAGGATATATTCCGGGAGGAGGACCTGATCGAAGAGGTAGCCAGATTTTACGGATATGATCGAATCCCTGTAACGATCCCAGGCGGTGCCATCCCTATGGGAGAAAAACTTTCAATAAATCAATATATTGAATCCTATGTCCGGGAGATTCTGGTGGGTGCCGGATTCTGTGAGGTCATTAACTTCAGCTTTACAAAAAAACATCTATTTGATATGATTAGAATTGGAGTGAATGAGGATGAGCTTGAGCCAGTAAAGATCCAAAATCCCTTGACGGAAGATCATGACTCATTAAGACCCAGCGTTGTTCCTGGCCTGATTCAAAATCTCGGATTTAACCTCTCGCGCCAGAATCTGGACCTCAAGATATTCGAAATCAGTACATGCTTCTTTCATTCAAAAGCAAAGGCATTGCACAGCATTGAGAGAAAAAGGCTGGGAATCGCTATGACAGGTCAGATAGAGAATCAGAATTGGCGGGCCGATGGACGCAAGATCGATATTTACGACCTGAAGGGTATTCTGAGTCTTCTTCTGGATAGTCTTGATGTGGATCAATATGGGTTTGAGAGCGTGAGTGTGCCGTGGCTGGATGAAGAATCATCCATCCAGATCATCTGCCGGAACCGGCGGCTCGGGCTTATGGGACGGTTATCGAGCCGGATTGATGAAATCTTTGATCTCAAAAGGCCCGCTTTTGTGGCTGAACTGGATTTTGACTATCTGATCAAACTGGCACGACCCGGACAATATCATTTCCGGGCGATTCCCAAGTTTCCTCCGGTATTGAGGGACTTGGCCATTATCATAGAGGAATGCATCACTTTTAAGCAGGTGTTGGACCTGATACGAAAGGAAGGTGGAAGATTACTGCAGGATGTCTCTCTCTTTGACGTTTATGTCGGTCAGCAAATACCGAAAGGGAAAAAAAGTCTTGCTTTTTCCTTAACTTATCGTTCTGATCAAAAAACGCTGACCGATGCGGAGGTCAATGAGGTGCACCAACGTATTTTTGAACGGCTGAATGCTGAATTGAATGCTGAGTTGCGGTAGGCTTTGAATGCGGAGGACAAGATGCCCTTTGAGAGATTAGACCTTATCGAGGAAAGAGTTGGTTGCCTAATTAGAGAAGTGGAAAATCTCAGGGAGGAAAACGAACAACTCCAAGCTAGAATCAGCAAACTTCAAAAGAAGATGAAGGAGAATAAAAGACGATTGGAGCATGCACTGATCTCTGAAGACGAGATCCGAAGATTGCAGCTCGAGCGCCAGCAGGTCCAGGAAAAGGTCTCCCATATGTTAGATCAGCTAAAAGATATCTAAGGTGGAGGAGTAGCGTGATTCATGCGACAGAGGTTGAACTCCTAGGAGAGATTTACACCATAAAAAGTGAAACCGAACCAGAGCGGGTCAAAGAGATTGCGACTTATCTGGATACCAAAATGAGGGAGATCAGTTCAGCGGTACCAAAGGCTACGCTTTTAAAGATGGTTATTCTCGCTGCCTTTTATGTTACTGAAGAGTTATTTGAAAGTAGAACTCAACTATCGGAAACAATAAATATTATGGAGGAAAAGACAGCCATTATCCTAAAAATGTTGGAGGATTCATCACTTAGATATTCCGCCCCTGAAAACAGGCGGGATCCAATTTCTATGACTTAGGCCGGTTTTTCCCTAAAAAGGAAGATAAAGACCTAATTGATAATAGATTATTAAAGAAAATTTTAAGCCTTAATATTCAATAAAGATTGATTTAAATTGTAAATTTTAATTTCCCCTGCCGTGCTCGTGATGAAGCAGATGTTTTGAGCCAACAATAACATCTAGGGAGTCCACATAGCGATGTGGCAAGCATGCCCTTGCAAAAGGGAAACTTAAAACATCGCCGAGGACACCCACCTGGGAAACCAGGTTCAAATTCAAAAACTTCACACGGCACAAAGGTGGGGGGATTATATTTTAAATCCTCCTCGTTTTAGGGGCCTTGGCCTTTTCCTGCCCAAGAAGCCCATATATGAAAAAGAATGCCAAGGCTACCATCAGAAAGTTATTCATATCAAAACGAGATAGCCTTACACCCATCGAGAGAGAAGAAAAAAGTGCCCTCATAGGCGATAGGCTCCTACAGCTTGATGAATACAAAAAGGCTAACTCGTGCCTTCTCTATGCATCATTCCGGAGCGAGGTCATGACGGACCATCTGATCCCCAAGATATTAAGCGAAGGGAAAAGACTGGCGTTCCCCATTACCGATCGGGGGGGAAAAAGGTTGCGCCTTTGTGAAATCAAAAACGGATTAGAGGACCTTATTCCCTCCACTTATGGGATTAAAGAACCCAAGCCCATTACTGATCGATTTCTTTTACCTGATGAAATCGACCTTTTCCTGGTTCCAGGTGTTGCATTTGACCTTTCAGGCACCAGACTCGGATTTGGTGGCGGTTACTATGATCGTCTCTTGGCCAATGTTCCGAAAAAAAGAATATGGGCACTAGCTTTTGAGATTCAGATTGCATCGGATCTGCCCTGTGCACCCAATGATGTAAAAATGCAAAAGATCATTACAGAAAGTCGTGTCATTGACTGTGTAAGAAAGGATCAGGAAATACAAAAATTACAGATTTTTCATTGATAACCATTTTCCGTTTATAACACGACTCCATCAAAAGGGTCCGGTTATAAAACGATTTTATAAAGGGGGTGAACGAGATTAGTCCCAACATAACTATCTTACTGATTATTATTGGCGTTGTTTGTCTTTTTATCGGATATTATATTCGGAAAAAACTATCCGAAAGCAGGCTGGTGAATGCAGAGGCAATGGCTAAGAAGATCGTTTCCGAAGCTGAAAAGGAGGCAAACAACAGACTCCGTGAAGCATCTCTGGAAGCGAAAGACCAGATTTACAAAGCGAGGTCCGATTTTGAGAAGGAAACCAAGGATCGTCGCGTTGAATTGCAGAATCTCGAGAAAAGGTTGACCCAAAAGGGTGAAAATATTGACCGAAAAGCGGATTTACTGGACAAGAAGGAAACCGAGCTGAGCAACCGGATCAAGCAGGTGACAGCCCGGGAGAAGGACCTGCATGAAAAGGAAGAGGAATATTCCCATCTGATCCAAAAGGAACGCAAGATCCTGGAGAACATCTCAGGTCTCACATCTGAAGAGGCCAAGAATATCCTTATGTCTCATATGGAAGCAGATGCGCGCCGGGATGCGGCCAAAACCATCAAGAAGATTGAGGAAGAAGCCAAGGAAACGGCCAATAAAAAGGCCAAGGAGATTATCAGCCTTTCCATCCAGAGGTATGCAGCCGATCAGGTGGTTGAATCCACGGTCTCTGTGGTGGACCTTCCAAACAATGAGATGAAGGGAAGGATCATCGGACGAGAAGGCCGCAATATCAGGGCACTTGAGCTGGCTACAGGTATTGATCTGATTATTGACGATACACCGGAAGCCGTTATCCTTTCGGGATTCGATCCCATACGCAGGGAGATTGCCAAGAATGCCCTGCAGAAATTGATCATCGATGGACGCATCCATCCAGCCAGGATCGAAGAAGTGGTTGCAAAGGCGCAAAAGGATATGGAAACCTCCATCCGGGAGGAGGGTGAACAGGTCACCTTCGAGTTGGGTGTCCATAATCTTCATCCGGAAGAGATCAAGCTGGTCGGAAGGCTGAAATACAGAACCAGTTACGGCCAGAATGTGTTGCAGCATTCCAAGGAGGTGGCTTACCTCGCAGGCATCATGGCCAGCGAACTGGGGACGGATGAACCAGTGGCAAAACGTGCAGGATTACTGCATGATATAGGCAAAGGTGTGGACCACGAGGTAGAGGGTTCCCATGCCCAAATCGGGGCGGAACTGGCCAAAAAATACGGGGAGCCGGAAGAGGTGGTTAATGCCATTGCAGCACATCATGAGGATGAAGAAACCAACAGCCTCACGGCAGTGTTAATCCAGGCAGCAGACGCACTTTCTGCAGCACGGCCCGGTGCAAGAAAGGAAAGCCTCGAGACTTACATCAAACGGCTGGAAAAACTGGAACAAATCGGCAGGTCTTTTAAAGGGATCGACAATGCCTATGCCATCCAGGCCGGTCGAGAGATCAGGATCATGGTAGTTCCGGAGAATTTATCTGATGAGGAGATCAGTCAGGTGGCCAAGGACGTTGCCGGAAAGATCGAACAGGAGTTGGAATATCCAGGACAGATCAAGGTCACTGTTATACGGGAATCAAGGGCTATAGAATATGCCAAATAAACGAGCGATAGCAGATTGAATATCCTTTTTATTGGAGATATTGTCGGCAAACCCGGCAGAAGGATCATCCGGGAAATTCTATATCCCTTGATCAATCAGTATCAGGTGGATTTTTGCATCGCAAATGCCGAGAATTCGGCTGCAGGTTTTGGAATCACCCAGAGTGTGGTTCATCAACTCCTGGATATGGGAATCGATTGCCTGACCTCAGGGAACCACATCTGGGACAAAAAGGAGATTGTGGAGGTCCTCAACCTCGAACCTAAATTGTTGAGGCCTGCCAACTACCCGCAATCCACCCCCGGGCATTCCTATGGTCTATTTGAAAGCAAAGGGGGTCATAGAATAGGCGTCCTGAATCTGGTGGGCCGTGTATTTATGACCTGTGTGGATTGTCCATTTCAGGTGGCGGAAAAAATCCTCCCCATCTTACAAAAAGACAGCCGGTTCATTCTTGTGGACTTCCATGCAGAGGCCACCTCAGAAAAACTTGCCATGGGGTGGTATCTGGATGGCCGGGTTACGGCCGTGGTCGGAACGCACACCCATGTTCAGACAGCGGATAACAGGATTTTACCTCATGGTACTGCGTATATTACGGATGTGGGGATGACCGGCCCTTTTGATTCGATCATCGGCATACAAAAGGAGGCCGCCCTGAACCGGTTTTTGACTCAAATACCGCAAAAATTCTTGATTGCCAATAGCAATCTCGCCATGAATGCCGTATTGATCGAGTGCGACCCCAAAACAGGACATGCTTTGCGCATTGAAAGGATACAGATGCCCTTGACTTCATAAGCAAGAGAGCCTGAAGCCTATATGTAAGACCTTTTACATGGGATGGATTCTTTACGGGTCCATCATCTTTTGATTTCAAGGATTTCATATTCTTTGACGCCATTCGGTGCTTTCACCTCCACCATGTCGCCAACCTCATGCCCCAGAAGGGCCTTACCCACAGGTGCGGTCGTGGAAATCTTTCCGGCCTTGAAGTCGGCCTCCACAGGAGATACAAGATGATAACAGACCTCTTCATCGGACTGGCAATCCAGGAGTTTTACCTTGGCCCCGATATAGACCTTATCATCCGGAAAATTCTCATCCTCTATGATTTTGAAATGGGCAAGTTTGCTTTCCAGGTCGGCAATCCTTCTTTCCGCATGTGCCTGGGCCTCTTTTGCCGCATCATACTCGGCATTCTCGCTGATATCTCCATGTGCCCTGGCCTCGCCGATCTGTCTTGATATTTCCCGTCTTTTGGGACCTCTCAGAAAATCCAACTCCTCTTTCAATCTCCGGTATCCTTCTCTTGTGAGATAAGTGGGTCTCAAACTCAAAATCTCCCTCCATTAATTATGATTAATTTAAACCTTCGACCATGACGCCTGATTTATGATTATCACAATCTTGGCCTTTATTCAAGGGAATACAAAGGGATTATCTTGAATTCTTTTACTGAAGATGATATTTTTTACACATATGGACGTATGTTAAATCATACGGATATGTTCTACATGATGAGACTTTGATCTTTGCGGGTTATCCAAACACAGAAAAAAAGGAGGCACATCCATGAAATATAAAAGGGAATTCTTCCCCAAGGTCAAAAAAACGATAATGCCCAGACCTGTGGAACGAAAAGAGACAGATGTCCTGGGTCTGCGCGGCATTGCCTGGGCAAGCGATGCAACTGTTTACGGGCCAAACTGGTATCATGACCTGGAACAGAATCTGATAGAGATTTATGATGCCGGGCCTGCCCTCTGTTTCCGCGATATCCTGCCTAAAAAGGAGAAATATGCAAGGGAGGGACTCTATCTTCAGCTTTCCATTGCTTATCGCACAACGGAGAATGCAAACGCCAATATCCGGACCTTTTCAGGAAACCATGTCACCCTTCCAAACAGTGTGCAGGGCGCCATTTATGTGGACCCCTTTACCTACCATTGGGTCACGGATGATATGACCTTGAATATCAATTCCATCTATCTCGATGAGAAGCTCTGGATTCAGAGGGTGGAATGGGAATGGGTCAGCAAAGAGATCGTCTATGATGATGAGGTTGGAAAAATGGATCTGTATCTGTCGCGGGCCAAAAAGGATCTGGATACAATGTATGCTGAAAAGGAGATCACAAAGGACCTGGTCAAGGATTTCCTGATTGAGCGCATAAAGAGGGACGACCATTTTGCCAGACGATGCCTTGCCCTGATGAATGGCGACAGACTCCTGGAAAGGGATCTGATATCCTTATACAAGGACCTGAACATAAAACCGGTCTGAATGCTTATTTTCTCATTGCGAGGGCGTATCATTTGTCATTGCGAGGGCGCAGCCCGAAGCAATCCATTAACCTTTTATATCGACCTAATTGATGACTGCAAAAGACAGGATTATATTTCCCCTGGATCTGCCCACCCTGGATGAGGCATTGAAATATGTCCGTCTGCTCAAGGATGATGTAGGCTTTTTCAAGGTCGGCCTGGAGCTCTTTGTGGCAGCCGGTCCTGAGGTGCTGAAATGCATTCGTGAGGCAGGGGGCGCCGGGATATTCCTGGATCTGAAGTTTCACGATATCCCCCAGACCGTCCAGAATGCCTGCCTTTCTGCAAAAAGACACGGGGCCCGATTGATCACCGTGCATTCCGATGGCGGGCGGAGGCTTCTGGATGCCGCGGTTCAGGGGATGAAGGGAAGCGGGACAAAGGTCCTTGCCGTCACAGCCCTGACCAGTTTAAATGCCGAAGACTACGCAGATCTTGGTTACAAAGAGGGATTATCCGTGCACTCCCTTGTCCTGTCCAGGGCCAGAATGGCCCTTGAAGCCGGATGTGACGGTATCGTGTGTTCAGGGCATGAGACAAAAGCGATCCGGGAGGCATCCGGGCCGGGCTTCATCATTGTCAATCCAGGGATCAGACCTGACTGGGACTCACTTTCCAGTGATGATCAAAGAAGGGTTGTCACCCCGTCAGAAGCCATCGGGAATGGTGCGGACTATATCGTGGTGGGCAGGCCCATCCGGCTGGCTGATGATCCTGTGAAGGCCGCCCGGAGGATTGCCCAAGAGATGACCCGATCCCTCACCTGACATCCACCCTTCTCACCCCGTTCGGCCGCCAACTGGGGGAGATGATCCTGGACCCCTTCACCGGGCTGGGAAGGAGTTCAGCCCACATCATGGTATTCTCCCCGAAGCGGTCATTGATCTCGTCCATAACCCTGCATACCTGCGCCTCCCTTCCGGAGCATCCGAACAGGGAGAGTTGTCCGGCCCTGGAGCAGAGGTTGGAGAGGGAGACACCCAGCAGCCGGACCGGTTGCCGGAGGCAAATGCCCGAGAGGATATCCCGCGCCACCTGCCAGATCTCGTGGCTGCCGTTTATGGCCTGTTTGATGGTCTTGCGGGTGGTGAAGGTCTGAAAGTCCTGGTAGCGTATGGTCAGGGCCACGGTCCTTCCCGCCAGACCGTAAGACCGGGCCCTTCTTCCCACCATCTGAGAAAGCAGGAGGAGATGGCGCAGGATAGCGGAGCGGTCCCTCACATCCTGCTGCAGGGTCATGCTGTGCCCCACGGACTTGACCTCCGGCTCCTCCCCCATGGGAACAATGGGGCTCTCATCCAGACCCCGGGCCATGGCCCTAAGCCTTTCACCGATGATGCCATATCTCTGGGTCAGGATATCCACGGGCATCCTCCCCAGTTGCCCGCAGGTCCTTATCCCCAGATGGCTCAGGGAGCGGGCCAGACGGGGGCCGATCCCGCAGAGCTCCTCCACGGGCAGGTCCTCCATCAATGGGGGAATATCCCGGGGCCTGATCCTGAAAAGCCCGTCCGGCTTTTTCATGTCGCTGGCCAGTTTTGCCAGGAGCTTGTTCGGCGCGATCCCTATGGAGCAGGTGAGGCCCATGTCCTTCCGGATACAGCTCTTTATGGCGCGGGCAATGGCCTCCGGGCTCTCAAAAAGGGGAATGGAGCCGGTGATGTCCAGGAATGCCTCGTCAATGGAAAAGACCTCCACAAGGGGGGTAAACCTCTGGAAGATCTTCACGATACGGCATGATGTATCGGTATACTTCCGGTTGTCTGCGATCACCAGATGGATCTCGGGACACATCCGCCGTGCCTCGTATACGGTCATCCCTGTCTTGACCCCATAACTGCGGGCCTGATAGGAAGAGGTGGTGATCACCGTTCTGCCGCCGGACCCGATCACAGCAATGGGTTTCTCCCTCAAGCCGGGCCTGCACTGCTGCTCTACAGAGGCAAAAAAGGCATCCATATCGATATGGAGGATGATCCGCTCCCCCGGCATCCGCCCTGAATTCCCCATGGCCTATCCCCCGTCCTCCAGGGCCACCAGCCGCCAGGTCATGGCATCCCTGTGGTAAGCGATATGAAAGAGATTGGCCCCATCGGACACGGAAAAATTCTGGATCCAGGCGGTCCCCTCCCTCTGGTCCCAGGTGTATGTCACCTCCCTGATCAGATGTTTTCTGCCTTTCCATACAAACCAGGCGGGCCTGATCCGGCCGGGAGGGCCGAACACGGCACCCACCCTTATGGGCTGATCGATCTCGGTCAGCATTTGCGTTCACTACCTTTCAAATTCTCATGGTTCAGAACAAAAGAGAAAGTATCCGCGAAAGGATCAATTGCAGGCAACGAATGTCTATCCCGGGTTAATCCCTTTCGTACCGGCGAAATATTGCGATGACCTTCCCCAGGATGCTCGCCCGGCTTTCCGGTGTGAGTATCATCGGTTTCATCCTTGCATTGGCCGGCCTCAGGATGATCCGCTCCCTCTGTCTGTAAAACCGCTTCAGAGTGGCATCTTCACCGATCAGGACCGCCACGATCTCCCCGTTCTCTGCAGTGGGCTGGGATCGAACCAGGGCGTAATCACCTTCCTGGATGTGGGCCTCGATCATGCTGTCCCCCTCCACTTTGAGGAAGAAGAGATCTTTCCCCTTCGCCAGGGAGGGGTCTACGGCAATCTCTCCCTCCCGGTTTTCGACCGCCAGGATGGGGCTCCCTGCCCTGATCCTTCCCACCACCGGCACCATAAGGCCCTCCTGCACGTGGGGACGAAGTACCTCGATGGCCCTCGAACTGTTGGACATGCGGCGGATGTACCCCTTTCGTTCCAGGATGTCCAGGAACTTCTTGGCGCCCTTGGGTCCTGAGATCCCCAGGTGGGCCCCAATCTCCCTTACCGTGGGAGGATATCCCCTGGATCGGATATGCCGGATCAAAAAATTCAAGACCTTCTGCTGCCTTGGGGTCAATGGTTCTGTCATGGCTCCCTCCTTAAGGCAAACATTTGTTACCCTATATATAATATTATCGGCATCCCAAAATAATGTCAAGAGAGGAAGAATGTGAGCAAACATATTTACTCCGCAGGTATAAGTTAAGGATGTGAGCAGACACATTTACTCCGCTTGACGGGCAGGCTTTTTATTTTCTCGATCGATATACTCATGGGTACTCGTAAAAAGTCATTTCGGTGCTTAGGGGAATTTTTTTAAGGCTCTAACGCTCCAACAAAACTTCGTCAGGCGGAGCGAAGCGGAGCTACTATGTTGCTCTTTCCAAATACAGAAAAGTCGGCAAAAGCTGAATTCGAACTCGGGCTTCGCCCTCAGACAACGACAAATTTTAGCGCTCCAACAAAATTTTGTCAGGCGGAGCGAAGCGGAGCTACTATGTTGCTCTTTCCAAATACAGAAAAGCCAGCGCTCCTCAATGACATTTTTACGAGATCATTTAAGTCCTCATCGCAAATTTTCATGCTTGGTCTCTTAAAGATCTAATACCCTTCTTCAATAGAACCATCCACAAAAAAGGCCTCAATGCCCCCTCAATGACTTTTGTACGAATGTGGGGAGAAAGGAAGGGGAACGCAGAAAAAACTTCCACGGATGCCTCGTTTAAAGAGCTCAGAGGTGTAACAATAGATTAAATACCGGAAGTGCTCTTAAGAGTCTCAAGTGCCCTTTTGGCCTCTTGGGAGCCGGGATTGATGTCAAGGGCACCTTGGTACATATCCCTGGCCTTGTCTAATTGTCCTAATTTTATATAAACCATACCCATCACAAGATATGTGGTATGATTTGCATGCTTACGTTTAATCAGGAACTCTCCGTGTTCAGCGGCTTTATCCCAGTCACCCTTTGCAGTATAGAGATTGAGAAGAATGACACGGGGGAAGGGATAATTGGGATTAAATGACAGATTCCTTTCGCTTTCAGCAATGTAGTTCTCCATCTCGATTTTGGGTATCCTGTCCTGCTGCATTGTCAGAATGGGATGGATATATTTATACTCGTCCCTTGCAATGAGTGCTTTATATTCCGGAAGTCTTCGCACATATAGGAAACAATCATCGTCAAAATAGACTAAGGCCCATTTCTCACTTTCCTGGAGATATTCGCAATGTTTGGTCAGATTCGTTGATTTATATTTGAGAAGAATAAACTCTATGTCAAACTCCTCGAGTATCCCGATGAATGTCCTGACATCATAAAGGGCGACCTGATGTCGCTTATAGAATCTCTCACCGTAAACATGCTCAGCCCTGGAATCCATGGTCACCCGGACATCGGGAAAGCAGTGAAAGATCAGATAGGTCCCATAGGTATAGCTGTTAAAACAACAGCCCTTAATATGATTGGCCATGATATAATCCGTGGCTTCAATGGGCATATTGGAGGCCACGCCCAATCCAAAGGGTTTACTGCTGCCCTTTCGATAGATATATCCGTGTTTTTTGGATATCATGACCAGAGGGATGAGTATGAGAAGCATGATTACCCCTACCCCCGCATATATAATCTGTTTCAGTTTTTGGTCTTTGATATGGACAAAATCCATCCCTGCCTGCTGGAAGTTGAGTGCGATGATGGGACAGGTGGCAATGGTGAAGATGGTGATGTTCCTGTGCATCTGTGCCGCCATCACAAAGAAAAAGGCTGAAAGCACAAAGTTGGAGAGATCGAAACGTTTCAAATTCACTAGGAATGAAAGCACGATCAAAACCATCCAGACAATATAATATTTGAAGGCATAAGACGTAAAGAAGGTCCTGCTTGCAAAGGGTGACTGCCATTCGTAAATGGTTTTTATATAATCACTTTTATGTATGACCACTGAGAAGGGTTGGATAAATAGTCTGAAACCGTAAGGATTGATAAGAGATCCCAGAAATGTAATGACAAAAATGATATACAGGGGTTTTAACCTTTTCCAGGTCAGAAGGTCCCTCTGCCAGAAGGAGACATGGCGGTTGAAAATCAGCCTTATGGTTTCACATCCGATAAAGATAACCAGTATAAAAAGGCCCACAATAAAAGAGCCGTGCATATTGGACCAGAAGATTTGCAGTATAGGAAGCAGAAAGAGTATCCGCCGATTGGCATGCCTGTATTTATACTGCATCAGGATCAGAAAGAATGCCGCCACGAAGACATAAGAAAACATCTCAGTCCGGGCCAGGAATCTGACCCCCACATTAAAGATCATAAAGACCGTTAAAGGGACAAATAGAATAAATTTCGTGTCCAATTTGTAACAGTTTAAGAGCACAAGGGATGTCATCAGGAGGATAACGAATGTCTTCAGATAGATGATACCGTTGACTCCGATTAGTGAAAACACGATATAGAATACCACCCCGGAAAACCATGCCTCATTGATCCATGGCTTGCCCACCGCATTACACGAATAGGGATCGGCATATTGAAATTCATGGGTTTGCAGGATCATCTGACCATTCTTGAGGTGCTGCCATAGATCATTGTTGGAGAGTTGGGAGATGGTCAGGGTGAAAATGAGGGCTGCGATAGCAATCAGAATGAGGGCAGCCAGGGTCCTGTTCAACCATTTCAAACAGGTGTCTTGCACGGGGGGAGGGGACACTTTTGCCCGCTTTTTCTCCTTCGCGTAAAGTTCATCTATGATATATTCCTCGACTGAGGTCTGGCTTACATTGAATTTGTAAGCCACATCAATGATCGAGCATTTTCCGTAGTTGTCTTTTATATATCTTTTGACCTTTTCCTTTAAAAACTCAGCCATGGAATGCCTTTCAATTGTTTACAAAACCTGATGGCAAATTGATTCTCTTTGATAAATTCGAAAAAATCATTATGCTGATGGAATGATTTTTACACATTCATAGCCCTTATCTTACACAAAAAGGTTTGGTACCACAATATCAACATATATGTCAGGTGTTAAACTGGTTATTTCCTCCCACCAGGTTTGTGCAAGGAGGTTTATTCATAGAAAATATTTTTATGGTTAGAAAACTTTCCAATACTATCTTACAGTGACGAGACTGCATAAAAAAATGTGAATTTAAGAAAGATATCATAGCAGATCAAAAATGCAAATCATATCATTTTACAGTCTCGTAAAAAGTCCGACTATATTACTCTGACTGTTTGTTTTATCCCTTCTTAAAGAGATATTCATTATTCAATAATCCATTATTGGATTTAAGATTTTCCAATGAGAAACCGAGCCTCTTTACGAAAAGGAATACTTCTGCCACTGTTGCATATTCATAGGGAAATCCTCCCAGCCAATCCTTGATATCCACCCGCCATGACATGCCCCTGAAATTCTTATGGCTGCGTATCTTATCGATGGGATTGTTGAGAGTCAGAATATATAAGATAATCATTATGAGCATCACGATGTAATCGATCAGGTTCTGAATCAGGGAAGGCAATGAGGCATAAATCCTTTTCTCCTTTTCCCATAAGCTCGACGGACCGAATCGGCCATCCGGATAAAAGCCGAAGTGGTCCACTTTATTATAGATCGCAATATATAATAATCCGTTTTTTGCCACGAATCTTGTCGCATTCTCAATCGCCTCCCACATCTTCCCGGTATGGTGAAGCACACCCCAGGAATATACAATATCATATGTACCGATCTTGCTTATGAAACGCTCATCGAGTATGGAACCGACTCTCACCTCCCAATTACCCGGATTACCCTCCCTGTCTTTTAGATACTCACAGCATCGGACAGAATCACCATCAATATCGAAACTGACCACTTTGGAAGCGCCGAGCTGATATGCCGCAAGAGAAAATAAACCACTCCCGCATCCCACATCAATAAAGCTTTTACCTCTAATATGATCTTCACCGATGAAATCAATGAGTGACTTTTTTGCTTCATGCAACAGCTCTGAATTCAGATAATGGTTCACAAAATGATGCCAATTCCTTCCAAATGCAAAGGATGGTGCCTTCATGTCATTCACCTCCACAGTAATCATGCATTGTCAGTCTATGATCGTATCAGAGATCTGTTTTTATGATATCTGCAAAAAATTGCGGATTCGATCCGGACTACGATTTTGGGATATGGCTGGTTATAACCTCTCGAATGAAGTAGGGAGGTTTATTTTGGGATTCATGATAGGTCCTTATCAGTAGTTCAGCCAGCAGACCGATGAGGATGAATTGGAATCCCAGGATAAACAAAAAGACAGCGAGCAGGATTAAGGGGTTTCTGTGGACCCACGTGCCAAGGGTATATTTCTGGATCAGTGTCGCCACACCTGCCAATATCCCCAATATGGCAAAAGTGAATCCGAATGTGCCAAAAAAATAGATGGGACTTGCTGCGTAGCTTCCCAGGAATTTGACGGTGAAAAGGTCCAGCAATACCTTGAACGTCCTTAATATACCGTACTTGGATTTCCCCTTTGTTCTGGGCCTGTGGTCCACCTCGATCTCAGTGACTTTGGCCCCCAGCCAGGCCGCATAAGCAGGGATGAATCGATGCATCTCCCCGTATAGACGAATATTTTTGATAAACCTTTTGCGATAGGCCTTTAAGGTGCATCCATAGTCGTGCAGATGCACGCCCGTGACCCAGCTAATAAGATGATTGGCAATCCATGAAGGAAGTTTCCTATTGATAAAGGGGTCCTTGCGCTTTTTTCTCCACCCGCTGACCACATCAAAACCTTTATCCATCAATTGAAGTAGCTTTTGAATGTCCTTCGGATTATTTTGCAGATCCCCGTCCAGGGTGATAATGATATCTCCCAGGCTCTTGTCAAAACCTG
>JBLIRM010000073.1:0-14511 GCA_049472295.1 bacterium
CCAGGAGCTGAAGGAAAATATTATCAGTGCCCTGATATATCCGATCCTTTTGACCCTGGTTGGCGGTAGCGCAGTTGCTATCCTTTTGATTTTTGTGGTACCAAAATTTAAGCTCATCTTTCTGGATATGGGACAGAGCCTGCCCTTACCCACGCAGATCCTACTAGGCTTCAGCCAGACGATTATCGATTACTGGCCGTTGATTTTGATGGCTCTGGGACTGTTTTATTTTTTGATCAGACGTTATATCCGCACCCCGCAGGGCAGATGGAAATGGGATCGTATGAAATTGAATCTTCCCTTGTTCGGGCCGCTCATTCAAAAGATAGAAATAGCACGTTTTACGAGGACTTTGGGCACTTTGATCCAGAGCGGCGTACCAATTCTTCATGCCTTGAACATCGTGAAGGACATCATTGGCAACACCGTCATATCCAAGGCTATTAGTAATGTCCAGAGCAGCATCAAGGAAGGTGAGAAGATTTCAGAACCACTCAAGCAAAGCGGGGTCATCCCTCCACTGGCGGTGCACATGATCGATGTCGGCGAGGAAACCGGACAACTGGAGGATATGATGTTCAAGGTGGCTGATACATTCGAGGCTGAAGTGAGAACGGCAATCAAAAGAGTGGTGGGACTGATCGAACCCGCACTCATTTTAGTCATGGGCATTATCGTAGGCTTTATAGTCATATCCATGCTGATTGCCATATTCAGTATAAATGAGTTACCCTTTTAGTCTTAAGGATAAATCTCGGCTATCCTCTTTCGGCTTTATTTAGAGTCTTTTTTGGCTGATTCGGTTTTGAAAGGGGTTTTTTCAGAAACCGAATTGCATGGGGGGAGAAAAGGTCAGTTGTGTTTTGACCATATTTATCCATAATGTGCACTAACAATGCATTGCATGCATGGGTCTGTTGTCAGGCCCAAATTTTTTGGAGGATATGATGAGCAAGAAAAAACAGGAAAATCTTCTTTTGGCTTCAAATAGAGGTTTTACCCTGATAGAACTCCTTGTGGTCATGATTATTATCGGCATGCTGGCTGCTCTGGTCGGACCAAAGATGTTTAATAAATTGGGAAAAGCCAAGGGCCAGGCCGCCGAAGGGCAGATTTCTCTGTTTGAGATGGCCCTGGATACATACCGGCTGGACGTGGGCCATTACCCGGAAAAACTCGAGGATCTGGTCATTAAACCGGCAGCAGAGGAATATTGGGATGGTCCATACCTGAAAAAGGGGATACCCAAGGACCCGTGGAAAAATAATTACCATTATGAGAAGTCAGGGGATGACTATGTGTTAAAGTCCTATGGTGCCGACGGCCAGCCGGGTGGTGAGGGTGAAAATGCCGATGTCCCGACTGATGCTGATATGCAAGAGGGATCGGTTGTCCCTGCCGGATGAACATAGATTCTGGATAATGAGCCTTATTTTTATATCAAAAAAGAAAACCGATCATGGGTTCACCATGTTGGAGCTGATTATTGTCATGGCTGTGATCGGCCTTGTGGTAGCCGTTAGCGTGCCTCGACTGGGTGGGGCCATTGCCAACATGAAGATCCGTTCAGCCGTTCGGTCTTGTTCGGCAGTTTTGAGATATGCAAAGAGCATGGCAGTGACAACGCAACAGGAACTAAAGGTCAGCTTTGTTCTCAAGGCTGATCCTGAGGAGAGGGATTATTATTCATATGAAAAGGTCACCAGAAAAACACCGGATACGGATGAATGGACCGAGAGTGATGAAGATATAGAAGGTCGGGAAGCGAAAACGAAAATACACAAAGAAAAAAAGAGACAAGAACTGGATCAGGGTCTCTCCATGAGTTGGCGGAATGACAAAGATAGTGAGTGGGAAGAGGAAGGGACGTATGAAATCGCATTTTTCCCCCGCGGGTTTGCCTCCGGGGGAGAAATCAGATTTGCATGGTCAGACAGTGGCAGTCCCTATATTTTGGGAATTGATCCGGTCACCGGACGGGTCAAAACATCCCGGGAAGAAAAATAACCCACCATGAGGTATCGGATATACTGTCAAAAAGGTTTTACTCTCCTTGAGATCATGGTGGCAATGGCTATAATGGCTATTGCATTGGTCACGGTTATGCAGCTTTTTTCCGGTGCGCTCCGATCAGCCAAGGTATCTCATGATTATTCATTGGCAGTGATGGGTGCCAAGGAGAAAATGGATAACGTATTGGCTGTAAAGACATTGGAGGAATTCGAAGAACTGGAAAAGACAGGTGAATTTGAGAATGCCATGATGAAGGGGTATCGATGGGAGATCTCTGAACTGGAGCCCTATGATATTCCGGAAGGTCTGGCTATGGATGTGGAGGACGAAAGCGGTGTATTCGATGATCTGGAATTTAAATTGTATCTGATCAGTGTCAGGATCAGTTGGGCATCAGGTATGCATGAAAAAGAGGTCAAATTTAGCACAATCAAGATGATGGAGGAAAAGGATTAAGATTGTCTTGGTTTTAAGAAAACAGGAGTCAGGATTCACTTTGCTTGAATTGATGATTTCGGTGACGATTCTGGCCCTTATCCTGGGAGTGATATTTGGAGCGATGCGACTCGGAAGCAGATCCTGGGAGGTCGGAGAAGAAAGGATCGATCGATTGCAGAGGATGCGCGTGACTTATGATATTATTTCCGAGGATATCAAATCGATTTTACCTGCGAACCTTGGTAAGCTTGCAATGAAGCCCATTTGCCCGGGAAAGAAGGGATGCAGCCAGTCAGCATTTTTATTTATCGGTGAGAGTGACCGGATCAAATTTGTGACAACAAATCCCGGTCTTGATCGAAGTTTGAACAGAAGTCAGTATCGTGCGGTGAATTATTATTTTGGCCAGCATTACGGGGAGGACGAAAAAGGGGTCATGATGGAAGAATACGCATGGCTTTTTCCCGATTTTTTTCGTTTTGATACTTTATGTGATATGTGCGACACTGATGAGGATGAATCCGAATACGAGACATTTACGCATGCCATATACCCTGATGTAACGGAACTGACATTCAGATATTACGGGACTCGTGATGGAGAAGAAGATCCTGACTGGTACGAGACATGGAATTCTTTTGAGGATCTTTGTTCCTGTGATCCCGGACTGATTCAGGATGCCCTCCCCCAAAAAATAGAGGTGAGGATGATACGGCCGAAGATTTTGGCAGGGGAGTCGGAGGAAGGGGAGACTGAAGAAGTCTTGTTCGAGGTAGGTATTGAGGGATTTAAGGAGAAATGATTTGATCGATAAATACTTTCATATAGGAGACCGCGGTGTGGCCCTGATGATGATCCTCTGGGTATTGATCCTATTGGATATCATTGTGTTGCAATTTGCTTCATCCATGAGAACGGAAATGGAGATCACCAGAAATTTCAGGGACAGGGTGGAGTCTTATTACCTGGCACGTGCAGCAATGGAATTGGCCAGATTTGAACTCGCATATGTGGCCAGTGTTTCCAAGAGCACCACGGTGGCGGATAATGACGGTGTTCTGGATTTTAGATTTGAAGATGAGGGCAGGGATACAAATCCCCAATGGAACCGGGAAGTGGCTTTTGGTAGGGGGATTTTCAGTATTGATTACAGTGTCAAGGAGGGCAAGTATGATCTGAATCACCTCGTCACTTCTCGTAATGAAAGTGATCTTGAAGAGGTCCTTATTGCGTGCGGTGTTGAAGAAGCAAGCACTGAATTGAGCATGCTCAAGCGGTCGATCATCGACTGGGCGGATGATGATCATGACCTCACCGGTCCGGATATAGGAGCTGAGGATGATTGGTATAAGGATAACTGGCAGGGGTATGAGTGCAAGGATGACCGCTTCTATTCTGTGGAGGAGTTGGCTCTCATCCGGGGTCTGAGACTTGAAAAGGGGGATTCCGAAGAGGAAAGGGATGAGAAGAAGAGGCTTTTAAGTGAATTGTATAAACGCGTTACTGCGCATCCATTTCTCACTCACAACAAATTAAATCGGAATGTAATGTCACCTCCAGTTGGGGGAATGGAATATCCCGATGGAGTGCCGGAGATGCCCATAGACAAGATCAGGCCTAACCATTATGAGGTGATTGCTTCGGGTTGGATCAAGGGCAGCCCTGTTGAAAGAAAGATAAGGGCCGAGTTTCAAATAAAGGGGAGGAAAAAGGTCGAGTTGCTTTCCTGGACAGACAATTATATCCCCTTGGAAGAATGGGATCCCAATCAGGTCATTGAAGGGGATGAAGACACTTAAATTAAATAATTTTATAAAAAATGGGACAAATATAGGGAATAAAAGATGATTTTTCTCCAACACAGTTTAGGCTTGGATTTCCGTGAAGATACACTACGTGCGGTATTGCTGGGCAAGACCTTAAAAAGTGAGGTCTTGATTGACCATTTCATCAAGAGATATCCGAGCATAACAGATAAGACCCGCGAGGCCGAGGTCGTTGATGAGATGGTGGCAGACCTCAATTCCTTTCTGGCCGGTCATGCAAGCCCTCCGGAGGTCATTTTGGGCCTTCCCAGGGATAAGGTGATCCTGAGGGAGATCAACCTGCCGCTTTTGGGCACGGAAGAACTCAAGGAATTGATATCTTATGAGATCGAACGCCATATTCCTTTACCTTCTCAGGAGGTTTATTATGACTATCAGGTCATGGGAAAGGTCTCCGATTCGAAACAGAAGATCATATTGGGGATCATCCGTAAAGAGGATATGGATTTCTATCTGAACATCCTGCAAAGAGCAGCCCTTGTCGCCACCTTGGCCACACCCGTGACCTTTGCTTTGAAGGACTGTCCCACTTGCATAGATTTGGGAGATCAGAGCCTGGGGCTGATTGTGGATTTTGGGGAGCGTGAGTTTGAACTGGCCCTCATCCGTGAAAATAAGATCCTTCTTAGCCGGAGTATCCCTGTGAAGGATGGAAAAGTGGATGATGATTTCATCATGGATCAGAAAGAGCTTTCGGAAGAAAAAAATCAGATGGAAGAGGAGACCGTATCCATCGACTCTCAGACCAGGACCCTGGGCGCAGGTCTGCTGCAAACTGTCGGCCAATGGCTAAGGGCCACGGATCCTCCATTAACGGAAGACCTCAAAAGGATTATCCTGACCGGGAGTAATGCATATGATTATCCTTATCTGGCTGATTTCTTTCATAAACAATCAGGGATCGAAGTATGCTTGCCCAATCCCTTTCGAGGATTGACCGATAAAAAGATACCCGGCCGCATTGTATCCGCATTGGCCATGGCTACAGGCTTAGCGGCCAAAGGCCTGAAGGAGAAATTTTCTGACATCAATCTCCTTCCTCCGGAAATGAGGGTTCGACGCACGTCTCACGCATTCAGCTTTGCCCTGGTTCTGATCGTTTTGCTGTTTCTATTGCTTACATTAACCGCCTATACCGGCTTCGGAAAAAGCAACAGTTTTTATCTGCCTAAAAAAATGGAACTGGAAAAGGTTTTCAATGCATCGAATCAATTAAAGGATGAGGTGCAAGAAGTGAAGGAGCTTTCAGAAAAGATCGATAGAGTCTCTAAAGAGGCCGAGGAGATTGAGCTGCTCATGAATGGACGCGTGAGCAAATTGGAGATCTTAAAAGAGCTGAGCAGCCTTATTCCGGAAGATGCCTGGTTGGATAAGGTCTTGATCACAAATGACACGATCGAAATCAACGGGTATGCTGATACCTCCTCTTTCCTGATTGGTATACTCGAGGATTCTCCACTCTTGGAGAATGTTATTTTTCCGTCCACAATTACAAAAAGGGGTGGACAAAAGGAAAGATTCAGGATAAAGGCCGATATACAGAAGGGATTAAAGGAATGAGTAAGAACAGGATGGATAAAAGGATATGGCTTCTGATAGGGATCTTGCTCGGTGGGGTCATGATATATTTTGCCCTTGTGTATCCTTTCGCCCTGAATAAGGATGTGACTGACAAATTGGCCCTTGAAGAGCAAAGACATGAGAATTATCTCAAGCTGATCAGTCAAAAATCGGCGAAAGATGCCATTTTGAAACGGTTGAATCGAAAGAAGGAATTATATCATAGTCGCTTGCTTGCATCGGATAAGCCGCCTGTCGTAGCAGCCCGACTTCAAAATACACTTAAAGAAATGGCTGCGGATGAAGGGGTGGATATTATCAGTGAGAAGCAATTGAATGTGGTTGAAGAGGGCCCTTTTATCGAGGTGCCCGTTGAGATCACACTCAAATGCAGTATTACGAAATTGACAAACCTCATCTATGCCATTGAAGATTACGAGAAATTTTTGGATATCTCGAAGCTTAATATCAGGGTGGTCAATATTAGAAATCCAATTGATGTAAGGGCTGATTTGACGGTATCTGGTTTTATCTTTGCTCCAGATATTTCCAAGGAGAGCTGATGTTTCGTAAAATTTTTTGGATCAACATAGGCCTGGTAGTGATTGTCTTCTTGCTTTCTTATAATTTCTATAAGATATGGTCTCAGGTGATGACACATATCAAAGCACCTCCTGCCCTGATCGAGATCCCTATGGAGACTGAGACACTTGTGCAAGAGAAAGCAGATGAACCGGATTATATGCCGTCTTCCAGAATGAGTTATTCCGCCATTGTTGAAAAGGATCTGTTTCGGCCGGAAAGGGAGGAATGGCAGCCGCCCCCCCCTCCGGAGGAAGAAGAGGTGGAAGTGCAGCAGAGTTCTCCATACCCGCAGTATCCGGGTCAGCCGCCTCAACTGGAAATGAAAGAGCCCAATCTCTTTGGAATCATAATTATTGGTGAATCAAAAAAATATGCAATCATGCAGGGGTGGACAAGGGAGGAACAAAAGGAGAGAACAAGAAAGATCAGGGTGGGGAATGAAATACGTGAGGTCCCACTGCCTTCTCTCCCGGGTCAGCTCAAAGAGGACAAGATTAATGCTTACAGAATGGGAGATTATGTTTCGGAGGCGCAGGTCGTTGATATTCTTCCGGATAAGGTGATTATGGAAAAGGAGGATGGGGAAAGGTATGAGTTATTGTTGAGGGAGGCCACCAAATTGGAGATGTGGAAGCCCTCACTCGCAGAAGGAGAGCAACAACCGGGTCAAGAAGGGCAAATACCCGGTTTCCAGGGCGGGCCCTATCCCGTCCCTCAGGGGATCCCTATTTATCCTTATGTGCCGGCTTATCCTGTCCCTCCTCCGGGTTTTGTCCCACCAGGGGTCATACCTCCTCAGGGAAGACAACGTGTAGTACCCCAAACACAACTGCCTCCAAACCTGCCCCGGCAACCACAACGAAATCTTCCCAGTCCACCTGGATTTCCCCCGGGAGGGTATCCTCCTGGGCAGTCTTACCCTGGACCAACTAGAAGATGATCTCGAACGGAGGAAATTATTTATGAAATCTACGATCAGAAAGTTCCTTTTACTTTGCTTGATTCCATGGCTGGCCTCATGTGCCTTGCTGCCTAAATCACGTAGCCGCCCAAAGGCAGACACACAACCGATGGCTACAGCCGAGAGAGTTTCCTCTCGCAGACAGATTGGTCTGTCTGAAGAGAAAGAAATGGAAAAAGGGGTAAAAGGATCTCGGAGACGTCCGCTGATCTTGTCTGATATTGACCAGATTCCAGAGATCAAGGAAGATAAGGAAAAAGAATCCAAGAAAATAGGTGTTGAGACGGTTTCAGGGGAAGAGAGTGTCGCCATATTTGAACCCTATGATCCCGAAAAGGCCAGGCAGGAGTTGATGAGGGCAGGGGGGGAACAGATTCCCGAAGAGATCAGAGAAGACATCCTGGGATTACAGGAGGAAGAGGAATATGTCACACTTAATTTTGAACAGGCTCCAGTTGCGCAGATTCTCAATGCAGTAAGTGAGACCCTGGGGATCAATTTTATCATGTCCCCCGGGGCCAAGGGTTCAATAACCATGCAGACCTCCAAACCGGTCCCTGCTTCGGAACTCTTTCAGATATTGCAGTCCGTGCTTGAGGTCAACGGTCTGACACTGATCCCTTCAGGCAGGTATTATAAGCTTGTGGCAGGTAAGGAGGCCAAACAATACCCCATAAAGGTGCTTTCAGGTAAAGAAGGGGAGCAGCTTCCATCCGAGGATAGTTTCGTCACGCAGATCGTGCCTCTGGATTACATACCAGTAAAGGATATGCATAATATTTTGCAGCCCTTTTTATCCAAATCTGCACCACCCATGATCCAGCATGAAGAGCTCAACATCCTGATCATCAATGATTTGTCATCAAATATCAAGCGGCTGTTAAGATTTGTCAAAGAACTGGACAAACCCCTTTACCAACCCAAGGAAAAGGTTTATGTCTATTATGTCGAGAATGGGGATGCGGATAAACTGGCCAGTACCCTGAATAGCATTTATAAACAGAAAGAAAAATCCAGAGGACTTCCGTACTCCCCTCTGACAGGGGAAAAGGAACAGCCAAAACAGTCACAGCCGTCTGAGCCCCAGCAAGTCCTTCAGACGCCGTTCGGACCCTATGTGCTGCCGGCTGAGCAGGTGAGCGGAGAAGTCAGCATCACTGCCGACACAGAGATCAATGCCCTCATTATCGTGACATCCCCGAGGAATTATCCCACAGTCCTGGATACAATAAAAAAGCTGGACATCATGCCCAAACAGGCCCTGATCGAGGTCCTGGTTGTTGATGTCACCTTGAGAGATGAGACCTCATTTGGTCTGGGATGGTATCTCAAAGGGCATGAGCAGAGTCTAGGTGCCGATTTTGATGAAAGCCTGGGGAGCGCTATTACCCCTTCAAGCTTTAGTAATATCTTCGGATACAGCCTGATTACGGAAAGCGGGCATTTTATGGCCTTTATGAGACAGCTCAGTGATGTAACCAATTTAAATGTGGTCTCCAGCCCTTATATCATGGCATTGGATAACCAGGAGGCCATTATCAACATCACACAACAGTATCCGATCAGGAAAATAAATTATGTGACGAGTTCAGCAGGGGGCGTATATCCTGAAGAGAGTTATGACTACAAAGAGGTTGGATTGAAACTGAATGTCACACCCCAGATCAATGAAAGCAACATGGTGACGCTTGAGTTGAAACAGGAGGTCAGTGAATTTGCCAAAACAGATGAAATTACAGGTCAGGGCATATACAATAAAAGGGAGGCTACCTCGAAGGTTGTGGTCAAGGATGGCCAGACCGTGGTGATCGGTGGGCTCATCCAGAAAAAGATGGGTAAAACCAAAAAGGGCATCCCATTCTTTTCCGATATCCCTGTAATTGGAAAGTTGTTCGGAAGCTCGGGTGATTCCATACAAAAGACGGAACTCCTTTTGTTCATGACGCCTCACGTGGTCACGACGCAGGAAGAAACGAAGCAATTGACCTCCGAGTTTGAAAACAAGGTTGAGTCCTTGAAAGAGCTTCTGGACGATTTTACAGAAGAAAACAAATAGATTTGCTTTTTCACTCATTTATAAAGCCCTGTGCTTTGAGAGGTTTATGAATAGGCTTTGCAAGTATTTGTCATTGAGAGGGCAAAGCCCGAAGTAATCTCTGATTGCCTTGACATATCATGCCCCGTTATGACATAAAAAAAGATCGCCATGTCGGCCTTCGGCCTCCTCTATGACATTATGCAGCGTTGCTTTGTGGTTCGCAAATTCCGGAGTATAAAATACCCTTTAAGGGTGCAAATTGAGTCATCCTTTTTACGGGTGGTCATTGACTCAGACATTTGCAATTTTAAACGCACCGCTTTACCAAGAATATTTACAAAAAGCCTCCCTATATGTTTCAGTAAAATTTTTGCTCACTTTTATGGCAAGCCAAAATCGGAGTTGCTTACAGGAACCCTTTTTATAGCCGTCCAATTAGCAAACGGATATGAATACAAAAAGCGATTTAGAAAACGTCTCTCACGAGATCAGATCTTTAAGGGAACAGATACATCATCATAATTGGCGTTACTATGTCCTAAATCAGCCTGAGATCTCAGACCTGGAATATGATAGACTTATTCAGCGTCTGATGGAACTCGAGGGGATTCATCCTGAGTTGATCACTGAGGATTCCCCGACCCAGAGGGTCGGCGGGCAGCCTTTGACAGGTTTCTCGTCAGTCAGGCACAGCAAGCCCATGCTCAGTCTGGCCAATACCTATTCCAGGGATGAATTAAAGGAATTCGATCAGCGGGTTGCCAAAGGATTGCAGGATCGGGCATACGAGTATGTGGTGGAGTTAAAGATGGACGGGGTAGCTGTCTCCCTTATTTATGAGAACGGAAGGTTTGTCCAGGGCGCCACCCGAGGGGATGGCGTTAACGGAGATGACATTACGGCCAATCTCAAGACCATCAAAAGCATACCACTTATATTTAAAGCTTCAAAAATTCATATTCCGAAAAGGTTTGAGGTCAGGGGAGAGGTCTTTATCGAACACAGGGCCTTTGAGCAGATTAATCAAAAAAGATTGGCTGCCGGTGAAGAACCCTTTGCCAACCCGAGAAATGCAGCAGCAGGCTCCCTGAAACTACTGGATCCGAAACAGGTGGATTTGAGACCATTGGATATCTATATTTATGCCTGTATGGCTGAGGAGGGCATGCCTGAAAAGCATATGGATATATTGGACCTCTTATCTGATCTGAGCTTTAAGGTGAATCCCCATCGTCGTCTCTGCAAGGACATAAATCAGGTCATGGCGTATTGTGATTCATGGGAGAAGAAAAAGGATCGACTCCCGTACGAGATCGACGGCATGGTCATCAAGGTGAACGATTTGAATCAGCAGGCCATTTTGGGCGCCACTTCAAAAAATCCCAGATGGGCCATTGCATATAAGTTTCCTGCCAGGCAGGTCACGACGAAGCTCCAAGAGATAATACTTCAGGTAGGTCGCACCGGTACGATCACACCTGTGGCTATACTGGAACCTGTGGAGCTTTCCGGCACCACGGTTGGCCGGGCCACGCTTCACAATGCCGATGAGATCCAACGCAAGGATATCCGTATCGGAGACCGGGTGATCATCGAAAAGGGGGGTGAGATTATTCCAAAGGTGATTCAGTCCATTATCAGTGTGCGCACCGGAAGGGAAAGCGAATTCCGGATGCCGGATAAGTGTCCGGTCTGTGGGGCGGATGTGATTCGTTTGCCGGATGAAGTGGCCTATCGGTGTATCAGTGTCAATTGCCCTGCTCAGGTCGAGAGGGTCATACAGCATTTTGCCTCCCGTGATGCCATGGATATTGAAGGGCTTGGCCCTGCAGTGATCAAGCAGCTTCTCTCCTTGGGACTGATCAAGGATTATGGGGATCTTTATCGTCTGAAGGATTCAAGGGAGCAATTGGTTGATATGGAGCGCATGGGCGAGAAATCCGTGGATAATCTTCTGGAAGCTATTGAAAAGAGCAAAGAAAAGCCACTGGGGGCCTTTGTCTTTGCCTTGGGCATCAGACATGTTGGCCGGGTGGCTGCGGATGTCCTGGCAAAACATTTCGGATCATTGGACGCCCTCACCAAGGCAGATATTCAGAAACTTGTGGCTATTCATGAAATCGGTCCCATTATGGCCGAAAGCATCCGTGCATTTTTTGATTCCGATCGAACACAGTCAGTGCTTGCAAAACTGGTCCGGTATGGGGTAGGGGCTGGTTTCCGGAAGATTGAAGGATTCCTGGGTGATAAAGGATTAAATGGCAAATCCTTCGTCTTTACAGGGACTTTAAATGATATGACCCGGACGGATGCGCAGGAGATGGTCCGGAGGGTCGGGGGGCAGGTTATGACAACGGTGGGCAAGAAGACCGATTATGTGGTGGCTGGAAAGGAGCCCGGATCAAAATTTGCCAAAGCCCGAAGTCTCGGTATTACTATCCTGAATGAGAAGGAATTCAAGGAGATGATGGCCCGCTTTGATCAATAATAAGCCCCTTTCAGGAATCTTCTCCTTTATCATTTTTATGAATCCATGGTATCTGATTAGGAAAAATTAAACGGCAGGGCCTTTGAAGGACCTGCCTTTCTAAGGGAAGGTTTTTCCTAATCATCTCGGCCGTAAGTAAAAATGCTTATTTCCTTCTAATACTGTTAGATATGATGATGTGCATACGGGAAAAATCCATTTGGAGCCCTGCCTGAGAATAATTCGTATCCATTGCGATATCTCCTTTTCATTCTGAATAAGAGAATTCCTGCATTCAAACCTTCCCATGATATCATGAATCTCGAGGATGTTTTGATTTTGTTATTAGTTCCCTGAATAATGACCAGGGATTTTATAAAAGTTTTTTTTGGCAAAATAGCCCTGACCTAAGGAAAATTTGTAGTAAAAAAACAGGCAAATCATTATTGCAGAAGGAGGATGAAAAAAGGCAGGTGCTGGATTAAGAAAATATGATTAAATAAAGATATAGGCTCAGAAAGCAGGAGGGCAAAGAAATGAAAGCCAAAGATAGATTTTGGATGAATTTAAAAAATATTGGAACCATCCTTTTTTTTGTCAGTATATTATCCATTGCACTTCTCCTGATTCATTCGGAAGCCTTTGCCCAGACAAATTATCCGATCCAATCCTATTGGAATTACACAATCCCGAATACCTTTTCAATGCAGAATTTGTTTCCATATCATTGGCAGAATTTAAATCTGATGCCTTCCTTGACTTATCCCTCTAATTTCCGGGTTTATCCCTCCATTACGTCGCAGATGTGGAATCAATATACACCCGGTTATAATCTGAATTCTCTTAATTTATCTTTATACAATTCAATCTATTCCAATCCTGCCCCCTATTCATATTCACCATCCGTAGGCTTGGGATCCCCTGCAAATCTTTATCCTGGTCTGGGTAATATCCTGCAAGGTTTTAATCAGCCCATGACCTTTTACAATATGTATCAGCCCATAGGATTTTCAAATTATTATCCCGGATTACCCACTTACTATCCCATGCCCGGCCCAAGTTATACCCCCGAAATTATCCAGCCGATAGAAATGGGTGAATATCTCGCTCTACTTCCCCAGGTCTTGCATATGGGGGCGGAGGAGATGGTTTCCATATCCTTTCTGGGTGGTGTGGGGTTGACCAGATACCGAACCACGGGTATGGTGACGCTGACCCTGTCAAAAGGCGGTGAGAAGATCCTTGAAAAGGAGGATCATATCACAGGCAAGGGGAGTATCTCCTTTATAGTGCCTGAAGTGGAGGTGGGGGAATACGAACTGGGAATCAAAGGGGAAGATTTCCAGGACAAGGCAAAGGTCAGTGTGGTGGATGACATCCTTGTCTTTTTACAAACCGATAAACCGATCTATCAACCGGGACAAACCATCCATATGAGGGTGATAACACTGAATTCGGAACTGAGACCGATAAGCAGGGATGCCGTAATTGAGGCACAAGATGCGAAAGGGATCAAGATCTTCCGGAAACAGGTGATAACGGATGAATATGGTCTTGCGGATCTGGACCTCCCCATATCCAGTGAGCCTAATCTGGGCGTTTGGAAAATCACTGTTTTGTCGGGTCAGGCAAACACCCAGACGGATGTCAGGGTGGAGACCTATGTGCTCCCCAAATATGAAGTCAAGGTGGAGCTCCTCAGGGAGTGGTTCCTGGTGAACGAGCCCATCGCAGGCAAGGTCAAAGCGGAATACAGCTTCGGCAAACCCGTCATGGGAGACCTGGAGATCAAGGCCTCCAGATATGTGGGTGATTGGGAGTTGTATGAGACATTTTCCACGACTATTGATGCAGGAGAGGCGGATTTTGAGATCTCACCCGTGGAGTATGTCGCAGGAGTGGTAGGTGCCGGGGGAATGGGAAATGTAACATTGGATGTGACGGTCAAGGAGAGAAACACCGGTTATGAGGAAAAGACGAACCGGCTTATCACTATCTCCGGTTCACCATTCATCCTGCAGTTGATACCGGAAAGCTCCGTATTTAAACCCTCCTTGCCTTTCAGTATTCTGGTGGTGGCCAAAACCCCTGATCATGATCCGTATGAAACAATGGTCGGTGTTGAGGTGACCTATATCAATACATCACTCAGTAAGATGGGAACAGTGGATGAAGTTGTGATGACCACAGGCGGAAAGGCGCTTCTGACCATCACACCCCCGTCAGGGTGTGTCGCATTGGACATCCAGGCGGTAGCGGAAGGGGGCCGTGCATCCAAGGCCGTACTGTCCGGCTATTCCCCTTCAGGAAATTTTATCCATCTGGAGCAGATCAGCCAGGGGGTTCCCGAGGTGGGAGAAGAGATAAGGTTTAAGGTCCATTCCACGAATGAGGCGGTGCATTTCTATTATGAAGTGATTTCCCTGGGCAGGGTGATTTTTAGTGACTTTACCAATTTCAGTGAGATCGAGTTCACCGCAACCCCGCAGATGGCGCCTCAGGCCAAGATCCTTGTCTATCAAATCCTCCCGAACAGCGAAGTGGCTGCGGATTATATGCCCTTTGAGGTGGAAGCCAGTTATCCCTTGAGCGTGGATGTGCAGTTTAGCGCTGAGGAGGTCAA
>JBLIRM010000074.1:0-14086 GCA_049472295.1 bacterium
ATAAATCCGCTGATTAACATCATTGGCCGGGTCTGGGCAGGAGACCCGCCTCTTTAACAATGACCGGGAGCATCTCCTCCCATTCTATGGCCATGATGTGAACCCCGGCTATGCCTTCCATCTCCCTTAATTCCCGGATGGTCTCCACACAGATCTTGATCCCTTCGTCCGCCCTTTTTTCTTTGGGCACACCCTTGATCCTGTCTATGATCTCGTCCGGCACATCCATCCCTGCGACCTTCTCCTTCATATATCTGGCCATGCCAAGGGATTTTATGGGTGTCACACCCCCTAGGATGTATACCTTTTTATCCAGTCCTCTGTCTCTGATCCTTTGCATAAAATCCTTGAGCTTTTTCAGGTTGTAGATGCACTGGGTCTGGATGAAATCGCATCCTGCCTTCACCTTTTTGGCCAACCGGATCACCCTGAAATCAAAGGGGTCTGCGAAGGGGTTCGAGGCTGCGCCGATGAACATCTTGGGCCGTCCGTCTATTTCATCCCCCCCCAGCACCCGGCCCTCGTCACGCATCTGCCTGACAGTCTGAATCAACTGGATCGAATCCATATCAAAGACATTTTTTGATGTGGGGTGGTTGCCGAATTTCTGATGATCGCCGGTCAGACAGAGGATGTTATTGATCCCCAGGGCATATGCGCCGAACACATCGCTCTGAATTGCAATCCGGTTCCTGTCCCTGGTCACCATCTGCATGATCGGCTCTATGCACTCCTGTTTTAATATGGCGCAGGATGCAATGCTCGACAGCCGCACAATAGAGGTCTGGTTATCCGTCACATTGGCAGCGTCCACGTACCCCCTGATCATCTTTGCCTTTTTTCTGATCACATCCGCATTGGCGCCTTTGGGCGGACCGCATTCACAGGTGACAGCGAATGCGCCTGCGGACAATATCTTCTCGAGTCTGCTCTCTGTCTTCATTGTTTTACCCCTGTTTGTGAAGCTGTTGATTATATTTATTAGATTGCTTCGTCTCTGCACTCCTCGCAATGACTCTATAAATGATTTTTCACGAATGTATCAATCTCAAATCTTCTCTGATGATCTTTCTCGGTCCGCCATCCCGGGATACGGACCAATCCTTGATGGGCATAATCTCTTCCAGTCTGTCCAGTTGACCGAGGTCTTTCAACCTGTCATAAATCAATTGCCATGCACAATCGATCTCAGGGTCAACTTCACATTTTCCCTCTTTTGATCCGCCGCAGGGCCCGTTCAGCAGACTCTTGGAGCAGCGGGCTATGGGACATATGCCCCCTGACTTATCCAGGATGCAATCGCCGCAGGCCGCGCACCTTTCAGACCATATGCCCTGTTCCTCCGTCCTGCCGATAAATTTGGTATTCACTGCGGGGTATATCGGGATATGGGTAAAGGTCTCGGCTATGGTCTGGACCCCGGCGCCGCATCCGAGTGAAATAATGGCCTCGCATCCCTTCAGTTTATCCTTCAATGCATCCACGAATTCCCTGTCACACTGTCGTTCGATGGTTTCCTCAACTATGGTCAGGTCCTTCTTCTCTTTTCTTGCAGCGATCCGCAGTGAAGCGGACAGGATTTCGACCTCTTTTTGCCCGCCCGCAAGGCAAACTGTGACGCAGGTCCCGCATCCGACCAAAAGAACACTTTGGTGAGCAAAGGCCATCCTTTTTATTTCCTCAAATCTCTTTTGCTGCGCGACTATCATGATGCTTTTTCTCCTATTGCTTTGATAACGTATTCTCGAAGGCCTTGAATATCTCCTGGATTTTCTCCTCCTGATTGCACTGCACATAATGCATTTGTATCCTTTTGCGCTCGATCCCGGTCTCTTCTATGATCCTTTTGGTATAATCGATCCGTTTTTTCGCCATAACATTCCCTGACAGGTATTTGCATGCCCCTTCATAACAGGCAAAAATCAGGACCCCGTCCGCACCATCCTGAAATGCTTGAAGAATCTTGACCTCATCCAGGGACCCGGAACAGGGCACTCTGATCAAATGCGCCCATTGATCGAAAGATCCCTTATTGATGGCGTTTTCGCAACAAAACACGTGGATTTTGGGATTTTTCATTGCTCCTCCTGGATTAATTTGATCGCCTTTGCAGGACAAAACGCAGCACATATCCCACACCCGAAGCAGGCCTCGTGAAACACCTTAGCACATTTTTTGTCGGAGTCTTCATCGATTCCGGGCTCAATGGCCTTATGAGGACAGGACCTGACACAGGTCAGACAGAGGGCGCATTTGGATGGCTCGATCGATACCTTTTCTTCAACAACCATTCTGCCGCCGGATAACAGCTCCCTGATGTTTCCTGTGATCACCCGGGTCTCGGTCAGGATATCCTCATGATCCAGGTCACTGTGACAATTCCCGAGAAAGAAGATCCCCCTCCGATTGGAATGAACCGGATAAAGATGGATGTTTTCCTCCTGAAAGAACCCCTTTTCATCACGGCTGACCTTCAGAATGGCACTGATCTCTTGAAATGTCTCATAGGGTGCAATTTTTTCATCCAGCACCAATAAATCAGATGAAAGGAAGATTTTTTTATTGTTCAGATGTTTCTCCTCGATGCTGATATGGATCTTGCCGTTATTCAAATCGAACTCCGGCATGCACTTGTATTTCAGAAATATGACCCCTGCATCCCGTGCCTTTCCATACCACCTTTCAGTGCCATTTCCTGCAACCTTCAGGTCATTGCACAAGACATATACCTCACTTCCGATCCTTTCTCTCAGCATAAGGGCATGCTCGAGACACTGTGCTGTAGGGACCCTTCCTTCCTGCGAGGCATGGCCTAAGACAAAACATATCCTTTCCGGGATTTTGCCGGCAATCTTTAATATATCCGCCCTTTTTTTGGCCTTTGGATTGAAGCGCTTTTGTAGTTGGGACTGGGTCATGATGCGGTCGGATAGATCAATCCCGAAATCATCCCTGATAAAGCGTTGCACCGGTTCCTCGGCCACCACTATGGCGCCGATTTTCAATCTGGTTTCCTTGCCTTCTCTCATGATCAGGGCCTCGAAATTTCCGACCTGTCCCTTCAGATCCACCAATTTGCCGGAAGGGATGGAACGCAGATTTTCCTTCTGCTTCGTGCCATCTTTATGCTCTGAATTGGGCCCGTCTCTATATTTTGCTTGCGATCCATAGGGGTTGTTTCCCAGCCAAAAAACCTCCAAGCCTATACTTGACAGGGAAAGGCTTATCCGTGTTCCGACCGTTCCGCCTCCCAGAACCAGGACACCCTTGGACACATCAATTTCATGCATGGATTGGCCCCCCTATGTGCCGTATGATCCTGTTTGCAGCCACATACGCTGAAGATATTGAATCAACAATGCTTTTGGGTGATGTGGAGGTCCCGCATGCATATATCCCCTCAATGTTCGTTTCAACGAGGTTTCTGGTTTCAAGGAACCCGAAGTCGTCCATATTGAGCTTTAATATACGGGCCAATCTTTTATTCTCCTTCCCGGGCTGTAATCCGGTGGATAAGACGACCAGGTCAAAATCCCTGTAAAGGATTTCCCCTTTTTCCATATCCTCATACCTCACCTTGAGCTTGTTCCCTTCTTCTATCCCGGCAGGAATGGCATTGATCCATTCAATACCTTCCTCACATCTGGGAGAAAAATCCTTTCCAGTGGTCTGCAGATCCATGTAAAAGATGGTGACATTCAGATATGGGATCAGGTGTCTCAAAACCGCGGCCATTCTAATGGCATATTTACAGCACACCTTTGAGCAGTAGGCATGGTTTATATTTTCATCCCTTGAACCCACACACTGGATGAAGGCGATGTTCCGGGGGGTATTTCCGTTAAAATTGCAATGAAATGAGCCGGTCCTCAGCCTTTCCTCCAGATCCAGACCGGTGATTACATCCTTATATCTCTTGTAACCAAACTGTTTCTTTTCTCTTGCATCAAATACATCCGCTCCGGTAGCTGCCACAATGGTTTTCGCCTTGACGGAAATGGGTCCTCCCCCTTGTACGAGCTGAATATCAAAATGGTTGAACTCGCCCTCAACCTCCTTGATCCGGCATGAGGTGAACAGGGTGATAAGTTCCGTGTCTCCTATGGCCCTGATTTTTTCATTCAAAAGACAAATCCCGCAGTTGTTGCACCGATCCGTTGCCTTGCAGGAGAATGAAGCCACCAGACCGCCGATCTCTTTCTCCCTTTCCACCAGATATACATGGATATCCTGACTTGCCAATGCAAGGGCGCAGGTCATTCCCGATATGCCTGCGCCCAGAATTAAGGCCCCGTTATCAAGCATTGATTCACTCCTTCCCTCTGGCCTCATACTCATTTGCAATCGATTCTGAACATACCTGTGCTCACTCTCCCAGGAACTTTTTCAAACATTTGACCAGATATTCGCCATCCACCGGTTTCTCGATGTAGTCTTCGGATTCAAGGGTTAGACCCTCGCATCTGGCATAGGTGGTATCTGAGAAGTGTTTCCCGATAGCGGTCAGGATCAGCACCGGAATATTCTGGAGCTTCCTGTCTGCTTTGATTCTCTTGCATGCCTTGAATCCATCCTCCTCCGGCATCATGATGTCCAGTATGATCGCATCCGGTTTTTCAGACTTGGCCTTTTCAACCCCATCTTTGCCGTTCCAGGCAATAATAAGCTCATAGGGCTTATCAGCCAGGGCCATTTTGATTAACTCCACATCATCCGGGTCATCATCAACAATTAATATCTTCTTGTTCTTTGCCAATTTGATCTCCTCCCTTCGATTCTCAAGGGAAAATTCTTGTGAAATACCATATGCTGTCATTGCCTTTTTTTCTTTTGCAATGACGGTTAAAAATTGATGGATTCGTAAAAAATCCAAGAAAATGTCATTGCGGTGAGCCGAAGCCCCGAGCGAAGCGTCCGGGGAAGCTAAGCAATCTCGTATGTCATATCTAATTGTATTTATTAGATTGCTTCTCTACTACGCGACTCGCAATGACTCGATACATGACTTTTTACGATTCCATCAAAGTTATGTAACAAAAATCAATCGATCGGGAGATAGATGCTGAAAGTGCTCCCTTTGTCCGGTTCACTTTCCACATCGATATTTCCCTTATATGAATCCACTATATTCTTTACAATGGATAATCCGAGCCCGGTGCCCGTAATATCTCTGGTTTTTTCATCCTTGGCCCTGTAGAATTCATCAAATATCCTGTTTAAACTCTCCTTTTTTATCCCTACACCGTTATCCTTGATCTGTATAAAGAGTCTATTTTCTTTACTGGCAACAATAATAAATACGGAGCCGTGATCCTTGTTGTACTTTATTGCATTGGTCAATAGATTAGTGAACAGCTTTTTTATGTCTTCTCTGTCCACTTTGATGATTGGGGGTTCATCCAGAACAATCAGCTCTATATTGATTCCCCTTTTTTTAGCATCCATGGATACACTTTCCATGGCATCATTCAGGATATCGATGACCGATGTGGGTTCGATATTCCGTTTGACCTGATTCCCTTTCAGCAGGGAAAAATTCAACATATCTTCCGAGAGTTGTATAAGCGAGTCTATCCTCAGAAGACTTCTGCTGATCATATGATTAAATCCCTCATTGCCGGATATCATCTCATCCTTCATGAGGTTGTTCAGATATCCCTTGACCACCGTTAATGGCACCTTGATCTCGTGATATACCATCAGCACGAATTGTTCCTGCTGCTTCCTCAGTTTTTTTGCCTCTTCGATCAATCTCCTTTTCTCTATGGCCCTTTTTACAACCTGTCTCAATTGCTCCGGTGAGAATGGTTTGGGAATGTAATCATAGGCACCGAGTTTCATGGCGTCCACAGCGGATTCAATGGTCGCATAACCGGTAATAATCACATTGACGATATCAGGGTCTATATTCCGGACACCCTTTAAGAAATCCATACCCGAAAGGCCGGGCATCTTGAGGTCGAGCAGCACGATATCAAACGCTTTTTCCTTCACCTTTTTTAAACCGATATTTCCATCCTTGGCCATATCCACTTCATATCCGTTCCTGTTCAGGGTCTTCTTGCACCCCTCCCTGATGACCTCTTCATCATCTATGACTAAGATTTTTGCCTCTTGGGTCATATCCTGTGTTTCCCCTGTTTTTGTCTTGGCAATCCCTTGCAGCTTGCTGCAGGATGGTTCATTAAACGATCTGCCGGTATTTACAACAGGCGATCTCATACAATGCCATATCCGAAAGGATGTCTTGCCTGTCTGTTCGCTAACAGACAGGTTATAGAGCAATCCCTGTGCCCGGTTCCGAAGACCTGGAACAAATATAATCTAAATCATTGTAAACAATAGGATTTTATCTGTGACCTAGCATTCGAGGCATGTTGAATCAAAGGCATGGGATATTTTTTTGGGGAGAAACGCCCCATTTTTATGGGGAGTTTTGGGACAAAATGCGATTTTCGCAAAGGTCATTTCTTCGGCTGTATGCGCCTCTTAAACGACTTTTTAGAGGATATAGTAAATGCCTTGAATAAACTTGACATGATAGTAAGTCATTGCGGTGAGCCAAAGCCCCGAGCGAAGCGTGAGGAGAAGCGAAGCAATCTCATGTTGCCATATCTACCTGTATTTATTGCATTGCTTCGTCACTGCGTTCCTCTATGACAAATTACTTTTAGCGTTTACTATAGTTGAATAGTTGATTACTTGATCTTGTATTTCTCGATCTTCTTATGAAGGGTTTTCCTGTCTATACCCAGGATCTTGGCTGCATTCGATTTGTGGAATGACGTCTCCTGCAGAGCGGACAATATATGCTCCTTCTCCAGCTCCTCCAGAGACTTGAGCCCTTCGTTCGGTTTGTTTTTTTCGGTTTTATGAGAGATCAGATGCGATGGGATACTCGATGGCCTTATGATCCGGCTGTCTTCAATGATGACCGCTCTCTCCATCACGTTTTCGAGTTCCCTGACATTGCCGGGCCAGTCATAATTCATGAGAATCTTCATCACAGGGGATGAAATTTTCTTTATATGCCTCTTCCTTTTTTGGTTGTATTTTTCCATAAAATAGGCTGCCAAGGCAGGGATGTCCTCCCTTCTTTCCCTCAATGGGGGCATGGAGATGACCACCACGCTTATTCTGTAAAAGAGGTCTTCCCTGAAGGTGCCTTCTGCAATCTCTTTTCTCAGATCCTTGTTCGTGGCGCAGATCAATCTCACGTCCACCTTGATCGGTCTTTCCCCACCGACCGGCTTGATCTCTCTTTCCTGAAGCACCCTCAGCAATTTGGCCTGCATGGAAAGGCTCAGATTCGAGATCTCATCAAAAAGGAATGTGCCGCCATTGGCCAGTTCGAAGCTCCCGTGCTTGGTTCGGTCGGCCCCGGTAAAGGAGCCCCTGATGTGACCGAAGAGCTCACTCTCCAGCAAGGTCTCCACCAGTGCACCGCAATCAATGGCCAGAAACGGATGGTCCTTCCTGGAGCTCTGCCGGTAAATATCCCTGGCGATGAGCTCCTTGCCTGTGCCGCTCTCACCGCAGATCAGGACCGAGGAATCCGTGGGGGCTACCTTTCTGACCAGTTCGAATATCTCCTGCATCTTAGGGCTGTTCCCGACAATCTCAACCGGTTCGGTCCGGGCGACCATCTTTTCTTTGAGATAATCATTTTCCAGTTTCAGGCTCTTTTCCCTTAAAGTCTTTTGAACGGACAATCTCAGATCATCCGGGGTAAATGGTTTGGCAATATAATCATAGGCCCCTTTTTTCACGGTCTCTATGGCATTTTTGATTGTGGCATATGCCGTGATAATTATGATCTCAACCTCCGGGTTCATCCTCTTGATCTTTTCCAGGACCTCAATGCCGGAGATGTCCGGGAGATTCAGATCCAGCAGAACGACGTGAAAGAGATTTTTTGACAGGATATTGATGGCCTCCCAGCCCGTTTTAACGCATTCCACATAATAGTCATTTTTCAGGATGTCCCTGCAACCCTCACGTATGGTTTTTTCGTCGTCTACAACAAGGATGTTAGCACTCTTCATAGTCTTCTCTCAATCTTATGGTAAAGGTCGTTCCTTTCCCTTCCTCACTTTTCACATCGATCAAACCCTGATGTTTCTTTATAATACCGTAACTGACGGATAAACCCAAGCCCGTGCCTTTGCCAGGGGGCTTGGTTGTAAAGAAGGGATTATATATCCTGTCAAGATTCTCTTTGGATATCCCGCTGCCCGTATCCCTGAATTCGATCTCTATATAATGTTCAAGGTTTGATAAACGGCTTTCGATATCCAGTCTGCCGCTTTTTTGATCCTCCATGGCTTCAGCCGCATTGATCAATATATTCAAAAAGACCTGCTGCAATTGGGATGCATCGCATTTGATCCCTGGCAGGTCTTTGGAGAGCTTCATACGGATATCTACATGATTGAATTTCGCCTGTTTCGAGATGAGATCCACAGAGGCTTGGATGTATCGGTTGATATCCACGACCTCCGTCTTAGGTTCGGTCTGACGGGCGAAATCCAATAATTCCTTTACGATATTCTTGCACCGGTTGGTCTCATGGATGATTTTCATCAGGCTCTCTCTTTGTGGGTTGTCATCCGCCATCTCCTCGAACAGCAGATTTGAGTAAATCAATATACCACCCAAAGGATTATTGATCTCATGGGCTATGCCTGCGGATATCTCTCCCAGGCATGCCAGTCTCTCCGATTGGATCAGTTGTGCCTGCAGGGTTTTGATCTCATTATTGCTTTTTTCGATATCATCCATCATGAGATTAAAACCCCTGGCCAGATGACCCAATTCATCCTCCCTGAAGATATCGGCCCTTGCCGATAGGTCCCCCTTTTTCGCCTCCTGCATGGCAGAGGTCAGATTTTCCATGGGCTGGTAGATCAATTTGGAGATGTAATTGCTCAGAACCAGGCCGAGTCCTGCAACCACCATAATGAAAAAGATGATCAATATATGTCCGTAGCGGGCATTCTTGATGAGACTGAAAACCTTCTGACTGGTATATTGATTATCCTCCCAGCTTTTTCTGTTCATGTTTTCTGTGATCAATCTCATTTGATTGTCCTTGTCGAGCATTTGGCTGACGATCGATTCGATATCAGTGTTGATGGAGATGAATCTCTTCATCAGGTTGTGATAATCGATGATTCTTGCCGACAGAAAAGGGTCATTCTCAATCAATGGATACAATTCATCCATTTTCTCATCGAATTTCGATCCCTGCGCACCATAGAGCATGAGGTTCTTTTCCTGCCGTCTAACCTGGAGAAAGGAGATGAGCAGATCGGGATTCTCTTTCTGGGGGATAATGCCCTCGATTTCCCTGGCATTCGATCTTATGATCTCGGTTAATGCCGTTAATTTATCATGTTCTTCCACACCTTGTTTAAAGATCTCTTCGTAATCGGACAGCAGATCCCGGAGTTCTCCTATTTCATTATCCTTTTCAATGGATAATTTATCGATCTCAAGCTTGGTATTGTTGATACATGAACTGATCCTCCTGATATTTTCTTCGCCGTGGGTAATGAGATATTCCCTGGTATAGAGATTTGCCTGAAAGATATATTTTAGGATCTCCTCTGTTGTCCTGCATTTTATGATCTTATCCTCTGATAACACTCTCACGCTTGAATTTATTCTATTGAGATTAATCAGTGCTATGCTGCCGACTATTAATGTCAGAATGGCAAAACCTATAAAGCCCGAGGTGATGAAACTCTTTATTTTCATAACCTTATATTTTATATTGATATGACCTTCAAGTCAACGATCCTGGGCGGCGCTGTCCTGGTCAGCGTTATCCTGTAAGGCACGTTCCTGACCGGCGCTGTCCTGGATGGCATGATCCCGGATGAAACAATCCTGGGGGATATGATCTTGGCATGCACAATTCCGGCTGGTCCGATTTTGGATGGTCAGATTCCGGATGAAACGATCCTGGAAGACACCCAAAAAATGTCCGTATCATAAGGATTGTTTTATTTTTTAAAGGAAGAGGATATAATCCGGATATTCCGGTCTCCTGTTTTCATTCATTATCATAAATTCTGCAAAATTGTTATTGAATGCCGATGAAAAAAATACTTGTACTTGGGGTGGGAAATATTCTGCTGGGTGATGACGGGGTGGGGGTGCATGTGGTGGAGAGGATGAAGCGGATGGCCCTTCCCGGGGATGCGGAACTCCTTGACGGCGGGATGGCCACCTCCGACCTGATTCCCTATATGAAGGGGCGTCAAAAGGTGATCATCATAGATGCCATCCTATCATCCAGCCCTGCGGGCACCATATTCAGAATCCCGTATCAGGACATGAAGAAGGGGCAGCATTATGGGATCAGCGCCCTGCACCAGATCGGCGTGATCGAGATGCTGCAACTCCTTGAATCCATGGGGAATATGCCTGATATCCTGATCATCGGTATAGTCCCAAAGAATGACACCGAATTCAGCCAGCGGCTTTCCCCTGAGATAGAAGAGAAGTTGCCGGAGATCATCGCAAAGGTCTTGGAGGAGTTGAGTGTGGAATAGTCCTGCTTCTACTTCTTTTCCATCCGGTATTTGCTGATTTGATTTAGCTCCTGGCTGGCCTCGCCCATACCCGGCATGTTACCGAATTCCACCTTGGACCGGCTCTTCATGGTCAGGTCTGTCCAGATCCCTTCCCTAAGATCAAATACTGCATCTCCTTTCCCTGCGGTCTGGGTATCGGACTTCCCCCCCATGGGTGCATCGGATTTGGTGATGGTCCTTTCCTTGACCGAGAAGTAGGCCAGCCCCTCACTCACCTCATCCAGGATGAATACCTGTTTGGAAACCGACTGCATCTGCATGCCCATGGATTCATTTCCCATGCCCATCTTATGTGTGGCCTCGAATTCATCCCCGGGCTGGAGCGCTTCCTCCGGCAGCTCCGGGAACCAGAAGACTGCGTTTTCCCATGCCTTGGCGATCATCTTCGAGGATTGTTCATACATGGCCTCCATCCCGGGGGGCATTTCCCCTGCATCCTTATCCATGGGCGGCAGTACACTGCCTGAATACTGTATATTTCGCAACTCACCGCTTTGATGCATCTCAGCGGTAAACAGGAGCTTGGACAGGTCCATCTCTCCGCTCTCTTTGGATGCGCCCTGGGATTTAATCCTGGCTGAAAGGTTTATCCATCCTTCCTTAGGGCCCTTGGATATCCGGTATTCGATCATGCTTTTGCTCTGATTCACATTCTTCTGTCCCATCATTGTGGTCTCGCTCTGGTTGGAGATGGTGGCAATCCAGACCTGTCCGGGGGCCATCTTGTATTGAAGCCTGTACGATCCGGCCAGTGCCGCAGTGCTGAACAGGCATAATACCACCACCCCGATCAATATACTCGCTATCCATTGCCTTTTCATCGGCTTGCCTTTCTCTCTAAGGTTTTGATCTTTCGTTCGATCCGACTCCGGTCTTTGGCCTTTGGGGCCAGTTTGAGGTATTTGCCGTAGGCCTGGGCTGCCTCTTCATAACGTTCCCAGTCATCATACAATTCACCCAGCCCCTTATAGGGCAGGGCAAATGTATTGTCCAATCGGGCCGCCTCTCTGTAAAGTGATTCTGCCTCTTTTTTCTCTGCCGTGCTGGCGCCAAAGGCGAAATCCCCGAGCTTGCTTTTGGCGAGCCCATAAACCACCGGCCCGTTGCGCACCCCTTTATCATAGAGGACCTTGTAATCCTGCAGGGCCTGGTCATAGCGTTCCTCCGCAAGGGCCTGGTCGGCCCTCGGAAGCAATACCCCCTTCAGGAACCGGATGTATTCCGATGCCCTTTTCTCCCGGCCGTGGACCTTTTCAGCGGCCCGGACCTCCTGGAGTTCAGTGAGCCTGGCAACAAACTGGGAGCGGCTCGGGGAGGCATCACTGATTGTCTGCACCAGGCCGCTTGATCCCAAGGACTGGCGCAAACGATTCATGTTCATCTCCATCAGGCTTCTTGTCTCACGCAACTGGGATGCCCATGCACCCAGGGCCTGTTCCTGTTCAAGGGCCAGTTGGTTATTGATCCGGTGAATCCTTTCCCAGCCTCCGGCTGCCTCGGCAGTATCGTATCCGGCCAGCGCCAGATACTGCATGCCCTGGGCGTCTGCCACTGCCTCGAACTGCAGGCGGGGATCGATCGGTTTTCCGTTCTCGTCCTTTGCCGGGATGTTCCGGATCACATCCTGGATACTCTCGTAGGCGCCCCTGGCGGCACCAACTGCAGCCATGCGCTTCATGGCCTCCCGATAGGTGGTTTCCCCTGAAAACATCCGGTCCGTCTGCCTGATATCCTCCACTTCAACGGCATAATCCACAGCCACATCAAGGAGCGATCCGAACAATGCCCCTGCAGCGGCTTTATGCCTCTGATGCTTTTCAGTGGCCTTGATTTCCTGATACATCTCGATGTAATAGCCTTCCGCAATGTGTGCGATTTCATGGGCAAGCACCCCGGCAAGCTGCGCCTCGTTATCCATGGCAAAGAGCACACCGGTGGTCATGACCAGATGACCATCGATATAGGCATAGAGTTCGGGCCTGGGGGATTCGATGACTGTCGTGCTGAGGCTCACCCCTTCAGGTGGGTGTTTGCCTTCGGGCAAGAGACGTTTGGCAATTTGCGTAGCATAGGAGATGACGGCCTGATCGGTTACAGTAGGGCGGTCCCGCATGTCCGTGTTATAGGCCTGGGTTGCCTCCAGTATCAGGGTCCGGCCTTCTTCATTCAAATCCAGGGCCTTTGCCCTTGACGGACATAGAAGGGTTATGACGATCCATAGGCTTAGAAGTGTCAAAGCCGATCTGCTATTCATGAAATGCTTCATTTTGTTTTCCCTCCCGATAGATGGTTGCAAGAGCTTATGATGATTCACAGGAAAATCTATTTCTTTGAAATTTATATCAAATTTCGGTTGTCTCAGTCAATGAGAAGTAAATATGTCCACTCACACCATTTTCTATATCGTTGAGTAAGTATGTCTGTTCACAGATAGCGGAGGAGACGCTGCTATAGTTTTTTGTTTGCAGTATGGAAATCTACAGAAAGCGTTCATTCATATCTGCTGATGTAAATATGTTTGCTCAAGGGGGGAAAGAGGAAAGGCATTACTTGGGGAAAGCTGGATCCCCTTGCTGAGGAGATGAGAAATCCTGATGCTGCAGTAACATATTTGCTCATAAGGTTGGGAGGGGAGGGAGATCATTGCTGTCATCGCAAGGAATTTGAAGGTAAGATGATTCGGATTGACGATGGATGGAATTTATATTAAATTAAAAGGGATCTGGCCGGTGGGGCTGATATTGATTGCCCTTTTACATTGATAAGGTCAGATCAAGTCATGGCCTTAGCATCAAGTCATGGCTTTAGCATTAAGTCATTGCAATTACATCAAGTCATTGCGAGGAACGAAGTGACGAAGCAATCCCGATCATTTATTCTGATCATCATCCTCTTTCTTCTCATTTCCCTTGCCTATAGCATGGTAGTCCCTGTTTTCAATGCACCGGACGAGCCCTTTCATTTCGAATATATCCGTTTCCTGGCAAAAAACAAAAGGCTTCCCAATCAGAAGATTGAAGAGCGGTCCATCAGCACGGAAGGATTCAACCCCCCGCTTTATTATCTGGTCAATGCCGTATTTCTGGGCCTTCTTTCCGGGGATAAGGCATCGGATATTCAGCTCCATACCTATCGGGATATAGCCGGTTTTTTTCAAAACCCATATAAAGGTTTCAGGAGTGACATCTATCCTCCCCTGAATCCCGATTACATCAAGTGGCGGCAGGGAACCGAAAGGAACATGTTTCTCACCACCCGGGCGGATCAATTCCCATATGCCGGGTCGATCAGGGTCATCCATCTCTTGAGGATCCTGTCCGTTCTTATGGGTGCGCTCACGATCCTTTTTATATTCAAGATTGCCCAAGCCATTCTTCCGGATCATCCGAATTTGGCCCTGCTGGCCGTGTCCATTTGCGCGTTCAATCCGCAATTCAATTTCTTGAGCGGGTCTTTGAATAACGATAATCTGGTGATACTGCTGG
>JBLIRM010000075.1:0-7157 GCA_049472295.1 bacterium
GGAGACTGGGACGGTAATGGTCAAGGACATTGCCCCAGGAGACAATGCCAGTTATCCATATGAACTGACCAATGTGGATGGCATGCTATTCTTTATCGCCTATGATGGGATCCATGGTTACGAGCTTTGGAAAAGCGACGGCACGGAGACTGGGACGATTATGATTAAAGAAATCGACTCAGGAGCCAGTAGCAGCTCTCCATATTACCTGACCAATGTAAACGGCACACTGTTCTTAATGGCTCATGATGGGCCTCACGGTTATGAGCTTTGGACGAGCGATGGCACGGAGACTGGGACGGTCATGGTCAAGGATATAAACCCAGGGACCGATGGCAGCTATCCGAGCGAATTGATCAATATAAACGGTGTATTATTCTTTTCGGCTTATGATGAGACCAATGGCCGAGAATTATGGAAAAGCGACGGCACGGAAGCCGGTACAGTCATGGTTAAAAACATATGCCCTGAGGAATACAACAGTTCTCCAATCTCCTTAACCGATGGGAATGGAATCCTATTCTTTGCGGCTAATGATGGATACCATGGGTATGAAATATGGAAAAGTGACGGGACTGAGGCTGGTACGGTTATGGTTAAAGACATTGACCCGGGATATGACTATAATGATCCAGAGAATTTAACCAACGTAGACGGCACACTATTCTTTGTGGCCAATGATGGAACCTATGGTTATGAGCTTTGGAAGACAGACGGTACGGAAGACGGGACGGTCATGGTCAATGATATAAATCCAGAGGGTGCCAGCAGTAATCCACAAAATCTGACCAATACGAATGGCTTACTGTTCTTTATAGCCAATGATGGAACCAATGGATATGAGCTTTGGAAAGCCTTTCCTTGAGTTATATTTACTGTTTTATCCATAAATACTAAGTTATGAGACAATCCATCGATGAAGAGAGGAGGATCTTAAAAAGGCAGGTCAATATATTGAAAGGGGGGCGCTATGTGCCCCCCTTTTTCTTTTATAATTGATTCTTTTTTCTACATTTCTGAGGTAAATCGATATTTGATCGGATATCCTTACTTTATTTCGATGGGAAGCAAATCAGAAGGCATTCTTCGGACGGAAGGAGCTTGTTTTGACTGCAGATTCTTCCGAAGAATCGATAACTGTAAATCCATCGGCCTGACTCAAAACTGTATCTTTGCATAAGTTTATTATTAGTATTCATATAATTTTGCGCGTTTATTGCCTTTAATCGCTGCAAATAGTCAATGAGAATAAAGTCTGTTTCTTTGTCTGGCCCCTGTGGCTCACCTGATGCCTTCTGCTGTAAGTATCCTAATGGAAAAAACCGAGCCTCATTAGAATCAGGACTCTCTTCCCCGGATAATTCGTCATAAGCCCTGGCCACAAAATAGTATGTGAGATTATTATACAAATCATTGATTGAGATATTTAATATAATGGGATGGTCTGTTTCTTCCACTTGCCAGATATAATCCTCATCATTTTGCCCTTGGTAGTCTTGATCGAATGGGACATTTTTGTTCTGAGCATAGCTGGAAATATTTAAAGCGATGGGACAGCTTGTCTTTTTCCCTTGCCAGACATAATCATCATAATTATAAGCTTCGCCCTCTTTACGCAGAAATATTCTGTACGCGGGGCCGCTACCTTCCCAAACCAGGGTGGCTACAGATAAGGGATTATCGGCATAGGCATTCGAAGATAAGAAAAAAGGGATTAGTGCGGAAAAGGCAAGAAAAAACAGTACCAAATGGAAGGGTCTCATTGATTTGCATTTATTTAGATAACCTAAAAATATTGCAGCATCCATTAACATCTCGAGGACCGGGTTTCAGCGGTTGCATATTTCAAGGGCAGCGCAGCTATAAGATACTAAAAACTCTCATCTAAAAAACGACAAAGCCTTCTTTTACGCCTTTCATTATGGCTTCTTTAATCCTTCATATGGATTAATCCATTTGAGTTATTTAGAAAATCAGAGAAGTTTTTAGATCAGATCCCCCCTTTTTTGATTTGAAAAACAAGTTATGAAAAAAATTCTATTCAAAAGACGATGCTTTGCCCTTTTTCTTACTTTTTTTTATTCCTCTATATCAGTTTATTTACTATATCAGAATAAGAAGGATGGGACAAATCAGAATCTCCTTATTCTTGCATCTCAAACCATTCTGAATTATGCTTTTGATGTTTTGTTCAATAAAGGTGGATGGGTATGTCAAAAATCATTTTCCGGCTTAATGTAATTTTTGATATATCTTAAAGCTCACTTTGTTTCAAAAGCATTCCAGATGCGCTTCCCAATATTCTTTTACGAGGTTTTCAAAACCGATAAGAGTATAAACGGGATGGAAAGAATATACAATGTTATTGGAAGAAAAATCCACAAAAACATCCTATAAAAACCGTACAGACCATTTTCTTCTGTTATTCCTCGTTATCCTTATTTCTGTCACACTCCTTTCCCCGGACATTTCATCCCCTGCCTCCTTGAGTGTCCCCTTGGATGACTGGAAGTATGAGGCGATTGAAAGAATCACACTGGCATGGAAAATAAAATATCCGATCAACAGCAGGCCCATGAGCAGATCGGAGATGGCAAGGATTGTAAAGAAGGCCCTGGAGCTAAAAAATACTCGAGAAAAAAAGGGGTCTCATTATCTGGACAGGCTCATCACGATGCTTAAAGAGGATCTGCAAGATGCTATCGAACAAATCGACACTATGGAGACGGATAGAAAGATAAACTCTATGACGAGTATGAGCATTGAAGGCGTTTACAATGATGGAAAAATCACGAGGGAGAACAATTTTGGTGATACTATGGGTAATGGCTGGCATGCCAGGATTATGCCCGAATGGGGTTTTGAAACCGGATCATTTTCAGGAGACCTCGCACCCAAGGTTTGGATTGACAGTCATGGGGATGAAAGGATAAACTTCCTGCGCTCTTATCTCAAGATCGAGGGGGGAATCATCGGGGCCGAAGTGGGAAGGGATTCCTTCTGGTGGGGTCCGGGCCGGAGAGGGGCATTGATTATCACCAACAATGCCCAACCCTTTGAAATCATGAGGATCTATAATCCAACGCCCTATTCTCTGAGATTCCTTGGGGAGGTTAAATTCAATATGATATATGGGCGGACCTCCGAAACATGGATAAGTTATAAAGTGGATGGCGTGGAAAAAACGGTTTTTAAAGAACCCCATTTCGGAGGGATGAGACTGGATTTTTCCCCATCCGCCTATCTGGAATTGGGAGTATCTATGGCCGCCCATTTTATCGGGAGGGACGACCTGAGTCTGGATGATATCAAGGAGGTCTTTTTCCCAAGACACAAAGCTGTGAACCGTGAGGAAACGACCGGGCCGGTCACGGACCGCATTGCATCCTTTGATATCACCTTTAATCTCCCCTCCCCTTTTCAGGCTTTAAAGGGGATCAGGGTATACACGGAATACGGGGGCACGGATCTGAGTTTTGTGGACCGGTTATATCCGAGGCTCACCGATGTGGCGACCCTATACGGCCTCTACCTGGATTTCGGCACCACGGATGTGAGATTTGAGTATGCACAAAACTTTGAAGGAACTGATACCCTTTGGTATACCCATGGAGATTTCAAGAAAGGATACACTCACAAGGGCGATATTATAGGTCACTATATGGGCGGGGCCTTACCAGAAATATATCCTGCACGGGACATATATATGAAAATAACCCATCCTGTCAGTAAAAAATGTCGTATCCTGATCGACTATGAGCATCTTCTGAAAAAGGAGCGGTATGGAAATACCCCCGGCAGAAAAAATGGCGCAGGCCTTGCCGTGAATTATTTTAAAGGGGAGGATCAGGTGGAAATAGCATATGAATATGAGAATGAAGAATCCCAGGAAATAAGTGAAGACAGCCATCTCCTGCGCCTGAAGTGGAAAAGGGAGTATTGAGCCTCTCTGCCGTCCAGGGCTTTGAAAAAAATCTCGAAGTGTGTTAAATTTTTCTCTCTTTAAAAACCCAAAAAAAGGCAATGCATCAAATGAAAAAATTTTTTCCCTTGCTTTTCATTTTAAATATATTCTTTGTCTACTCCTTTCAGGCAAAAATTTCTATTGCATATCAAATGCAGGAATTTGACAAATTATCATCCGGTCAGGTGCCGATCTTGACTCCGGCCCAGATCGAACAGATCAAGAGATTATCACCTGCACAGCAAAGGGCGCTTGCCGAAAGATATGGCGTATCCTTACCTGAACAAACCGGGGAAGAATTGCCGATCGATTCCGACATACCGATGATTATCCCCCGCCAGCCAAGTGAGCTGTCCACGATTGAGAAAAAATTTCAGGGCAAGGATGAAGAAGGTACTCAAGAAGAGCGGACAAAAGCCAGAAGAAGGATTGATGAGCCTGAGGAGATAGATGATCTACAGGATAAAGAGATCGCAGAGGAAATAGATAGGCCCATTGCCTTTCCAAAACCGGATCAGGCAGGATTCCTTATCCCTGATAAGGACAAAAGAGACGAAATAAAGGGTGTCTTTGAAGATTTTGTCCGAAAACCGATGCCCCTCGAAGTCTCCACCGAGATCAGCCAATTCGGCTATAATCTCTTTGCAGGTACGGCCACCACATTTGCACCCGCAACAGATATTCCGGTCCCCAGAGACTACATTATCGGACCGGATGATGAAATCCTGGTCCATCTTTATGGCGCCCGACAGGAGAAAATAGCCCTTACCGTATCCCGCAAGGGAAGCATTAATTTCCCGGAGGAGGGACCGATCCAGGTCTCGGGCCTGAGCTTTTCAAAGATGACCTCATTGATCGAGGAAATCGTAAAAAACAAGATGATCGGTGTGAATGTATATATCACCATGGGGCAATTGAGGTCCATCAGGGTGTTTGTACTGGGTGATGTGGAAAGCCCCGGTTCTTATATGATCAGTGGTCTATCCACACTATCCCACGCCCTTTTTGTGTCAGGGGGCATAAAAAAAATCGGCTCCCTTCGTAATATCCAGTTGCGCCGGTCCGGAAAGAAGATTGCTGCCATCGACCTCTATGATTTCCTGCTCAAGGGAGATACGTCAGGGGATGTAAGGCTGCTGCCCGGAGATGTTGTCTTCGTGCCTCCGATAGGAGATACTGCGGGTATTGCCGGGGAGGTCAAACGGCCGGCGATCTATGAGTTAAAGGGCAAGACCACGGCAGGAGAGTTGATCCGCATGGCAGGTGGGATGCTTGCAACAGGGTTCAAAAATATGGCACAATTAGAACGAATTAATGAAAAGGGTGAACGGATTGTCATTGATTTCGGTTTAGAGGATGAGGGTCGAAGTACAAAAATACAGGATGGGGACCTGCTCAAGATCTTTCCGGTTCTGGATAGCCAGGAAAATATCGTCTATCTCTCAGGGAATGTCAAAAGACCCGGGAAGCGCGGCTATGTCTCCGGAATGAAGGTTTCCGAACTGGTGGGCAGGAACACGGATCTGCTGCCTGAGACATATTACAGTTATGCATTAATAGAAAGGGAGGCCGAAGGCAACCGGGAGCCGGAATTGATTCGTTTTGACCTGGGAAGGGTTCTCGAGGGTGATCCCATAGCAGATTTACCTCTGCAACCCAGGGATAGGGTATATATCTTTAATCGATCCCATTTCAGGCAAATCCCCATGGTATCCATCGGAGGTGTCAAGGTTAACGAGATAAGAAAACAGCGATCCGCCTTCAAAGAGCCATCGGGTGATATGCCTACAGAAAAGGGTGTGGTGCGATCCCCTGGCTTTTATGAACTGAAGAAGGAGATGCGGGTGATCGATCTCATCCTTGCCAGCGGCGGATTGTTGCGGGATGCCTATATGGACCAGGCCGAACTTTATCGGACCGACCCCCTGACCAAAATAGTTACGGTAATAAAAATCGATCTGAACAGGGCCCTGAACAGGGATGACCAGGATAATCTCCCTTTGAAGGATCTGGATCATCTGCTGGTCCATTCCATCTGGGAGTTCAAGGCCCCCTATGAGCTGACTATATCCGGTGAGGTCAACTCACCCGGGACATTCCCCTTTGTGGAAGGTGCCAGGCTTTCCGACCTGATCTTTACAGGAGGCAGCTTTACGGAAAAGGCGTATAAAAAACAAGGTGAACTCACCCGATATGAGGTCATTAACGGGGAAAAACGAAGATCGCAACACCTGTCAGTGGACCTGGAGGCCATCACCACCGGAGATCCCAAAGCAGATCTCAGATTGCAGCCCTATGATCATCTGCACATTCGGAGGGTGACCAACTGGCGTGACACAGAAAGGGTGACTATCGCCGGAGAGGTGCGTTTCCCCGGGGTCTACCCCGTTGAAGAGGGAGAGAAGCTGGCAGATCTCATTCAGCGGGCAGGCGGCTTTACAGAGGATGCCTACCTGTATGCAGCAAAATTTACCCGTCAATCCATTGCAGCATTACAAAAAAAGGAGTTTTCGGATATGGCGGACAAGCTCGAAACGGATGTGGCCAGAATCGGGGCCTCCCCGGCGGCTGCAGGGCAGGTAAAGGATATTGAAAAGGCGAGGTTCATGTCTGAAAGCCTCCAGCAATTGATCCGCAAACTTCGAACCACCGAACCGGAGGGCCGTCTGATCATAAAGCTCATGGAGCCTGATATGCTGCGAGAAAGCCGTTATAACCTGCTTCTGCAAAATGGCGATACCCTGAATGTCCCCAAAAAACCTGATTCTGTATTGGTGCTGGGCGAGGTTTATAATCCAACGGCCTTTTTATATGAAAGGGGTCAGAGGAGCAACGACTATATCAGGTCTGCCGGTGGCCTTACTGAACTGGCCAACCGGCGTGCCATATATGTCATCAAGGCCGATGGCACTGTGGTCCCGCATAAGGATGGGTTTTTTAGTCGTATTTTTTACTCTGGTGTAGATATGGGACCGGGTGATATAATTGTCGTTCCCGAAAAACTGAAGCTTGTATCCGGTCTGGAACTGACCAAGGATATTACACAGGTCGTCTATCAACTGGGGCTTTCTGCTGCGGCATTCAAATCCGTAGGGGTATTCGATTAATGAAATTCAAGAGCGAAAAAGACCTGGACACAGAATCCAAATTTCAGGAATCCATCGAGATCCCTCCAGGTTGGCCTGTACTGCAT
>JBLIRM010000076.1:0-7170 GCA_049472295.1 bacterium
CAATATCAAAACGGTATGTATATGGAGGATGAAGAGATCAATCTGCTCGAGTACTGGCGTGTGCTGATGAAATGGAAATGGTTGATCACTGCTCTTGTTCTGGTTGCCATCATCTCCAGTGTTATCTTTTCCCTGACGAAGCCGAATATATATCGGGCAGAGGCTGTGCTTGCACCGATTGAAAAAAAGGACTCAGGGGGAGGCATGACAGCGCTTCTGGGACAGTTTAACGGATTGGCTACAATGATGGGTGTTTCACTGGGGAATGGAAACAACGAGGTGAATCTCGCTGTCCTGAAATCACGTACCTTTATCAAACAGGTGGTGGAAGAAAATGGCCTCATGTCTCTGCTCTTTCGGGACCAATGGGATCATGAGAAAAATACATGGATGTTATCGGACCCCAAACAACAGCCCACCTTGTGGGATGCCTACAGGGCCATAAACGGGATACTGAGCGTCTCAACAGACCGCAAGAGTGGTTTAACCACGGTTGCCCTCGAACGGGAGGATCCGGAACAAGCGGCATCCTGGCTCAAACTCTTTATAGAGACTTTGAATAGTCACCTCAAAGAACAGGCAATCAAGGAGGCAGAGGCCAATATCGCATATCTGAACCAATTGATCGAAGAGACACCTTTGCTGGAGATGCAGAAGACCTTGTATGCCGTTATTGCTGAACAGACAAGACAGATCATGCTCGCAAAGGCGCAGCAATATTTTGCCTTTAAGATCATTGACCCACCTGAGATACCGGACAAAAAATTCAAACCCAAACGCTCCATGATCGTGCTTTTGTCCACCTTTGTGGCGTCATTCATGGCCATTTTTCTGGCCTTCTTTATGGAATACCTCCAGAAACAAAAAGATGATGAAATAAAAAGGCAGCTCTGACATCCCTTCCAAATCCATTCTTCCCTTCCTGTCCCTTACCAGACATCCCTCTTTCACAAGCGGAAGATTATCTTGCATCAAATTGTTATCAATTCTATACTTATACTAGGTTCCAATCAGACAATTACAAAGTCACTGCGAGGAACCGAAGGCGACGTGGCAATCTCAAAAACGAGATTTCTTTGCTTTGCTCGCAATGACTCATTATGGAACTGATTGCGACCTTTTATTAGCACTAAAATCCTCAGAGAAGGTTCACGAAAGCCGACCATTTTTGTATGATAAGATTGAAAAAAATTATGTGATATTGTAAAATTTATATAAAGAGTTTTGAATATAAAGCTTATTGAAATATTGATATTTTAAACCAATCTCTCGTTATCATATGATCTTAGATCAGTAAGATCCTCACAACACCATTCCGTTGTTTTTTCCCTTAGGAATAAACGAATCATGGGAATATGAGGATTTATGTTTCTGAAAAACCTAAAGAATAAAGGAGTGAGTTGATCATGTTCAAATATAAAAGAAAGACCGCCATTTTTATACTTGTGATAATCTTTATCTGCTTTATAGGGCTTCATTCAACTCCTGCCCATGCACAATTCACCAATATCAATTTTGGACCGATGATGAGTTTTCTTTTTCCTCCCCTCCTCCCCCTGAATCTCTTGAGTTATCCTTCTTTCAGTATGGGTTTGCCCTTTTCCAATCTCTATGCCCTTAATTACGGCTATGCCTTGAATCCAGTCAATGCTTTATCCGGTCAAATCTTTAATCCCAGCATCCCGGCATTATCATTACAAAACCTGCTATCCGTTTCGGATGTCTTGACCATCCCCCAGATCTCATATGCCCTTCCAACCGCAGGTCTAATGCTGCCAAATCTCTTTGCCCCCACATCACTCTCACTGTCCGCCCCTCCCATGCGCGCGGCTGCCCAGGCTGGGACCTGGATCGGTACTTGGGAAAGCACCTTTATCGCCTTTATCATCCTGTTTCATTCAGGCCCCATGAGTATGTCCCTGATCGAAAATCCCACATTGAATACTCTGGCCGGCACTGCCATTCTCGAAGGAAGCCGTTTTGCAAACACCCTGTTCGATGTCGGAGGCGTGATCACGACCCCCACGATTTTCGAATTACAGGGTACCATCGGTGCCGGCGGATTTTGTATCGTTCTGAGCTGTACCCTTACCTCACCCACCACAATGACAGGTTCCTATACCATCACCATTGGTTTTGGAGGTCAACTGGTGGACAGAGGGGTATTCAACCTGACCCTTGTCTGATCCTTTTGAGCAGGATTCAGATCAAATACCGGCCACAGAGGGCTGGGCAACAACCTTAGGCCCTGCGAGCAAGAATCTCATGGCTGATTCATAGGTATCCTCGAGTGTTGCTGTGTTCTGAACGGCCTTGAAGAATTGATGGCCGTAAAAAAAATTGCGGGCAAAGTATACGGAAAATGCCTTGATCCTCCCGATTGCCTGCTCAGGAGAGAAATCCTCGATCACATATTGATAAAGCCGTTCCCATACCTGAGCATAGTCTATCTCAGGCTTATGGCCGGCACATTCCTGGAAGATCCAGGGTTTTACCACTGCCATTCTCCCGATCATAACCCCTTGTACACCGCTGGAAGACAGTTCATTATCCTTCATCAACACATCGGGTGTAATATCCCCATTGGCTATAATGGGGATTTTCGTATCGGAGGCAATCCATCCGAGAAGATGAAGACGCGCACATCGCTTCAGCTTTTCATCAAAAAATCTCGGGTGCACATGAATAGCATCCACTCCGAACCTCTCGAATATCCGGAGCCTTTTCTCGAAGGACTTCTGCCACGTCCCGGGATTTTGCCCCAGACGGCATTTGACCGTCAGGATACCCTCCCAGGAGGATCGGATCGCATCGAGCACACAGGAGAGTCGATCCAAATCCCCGAATAATGACACACCTGCACCATTTTTGCAGACCTTGGGCGCAGGGCAGCCCAGATTCAGATCAATGGCTGCCGGCTGTACCTCCCGGAGACGTTCGATGACAGATCCAAGGGACTCGTTTCCTTTGAGCATAAGCTGGTAAACAACCAGACCTTCACATTCCCTCCGCTTCGTAAAGGGGGACCTGTATATGTTCTCCTGAAGCAAGGCATGGCCCGAGAGCATCTCTGTAAACAGGGCGCCATACCCGCCGAAATCTGCTACCAGACGTCTGAAAGCAGAATGAGTAATGCCGGCCATGGGCGCCATAAAGAGTGCCGGCCGCACCTCATTTTCCTTCAATAGAAGAGAATCAAACATACAAATGACCTATTATATTTGCCCTATTGAGTTGATCGGATATCTGTAAAGCCTTTTTTGGGTATCGAACGGTTTTTATGATCGGACCCCTTGTATTTTTAGGTACAAATTATATAAAATCTTGACAATCCTGCAAATCAATAACAACATGTATAGAGGTGCCATATGGAACATGAAGATCTGACCCATGATATAATACTCAGACACATAGAAAAAGAGCTCTCCAGGGACTATAAAGAGATCGGCGTCAACAGGCATGGTGAAAAAAAGGCTGCCTACAAGGGGCATCATCCCGACATGATCCTCGGGAACCACGGCATGGTCCTTGCTCTCCTCGAGTTAGAAACCGAAGGGAGTGTTTCAGAAAAGGCGGTGGAGAGATGGAAGGCCCTTTCCAAACTGGGTGTGAAGCTTACCATAATGGTTCCCAAGGCAATGAAGGTCAAAGCAACGGATCTCATCTGGAAAAATGGACTGATGGGCAAGGTCTCCTTAGGGACATATGATTTTGTGATAAAAATGTCTTAGGTTGAATTTTATTCTGGATGTACTCCATCGGGATGTTCCTTTTGTCTTTTGAGATAAAAAACCCGGAACGGCCCCAATGGACCGCCCCGGGTAAAATGACGCGGGCCCTTTTCTTATCTGCCTATCATATTGTTCTACTCGCAAAATTCAAATCCAGGGCCCCATTCTCATGATAGGCAAGCCATGAGATCACTTAACGTAAAACAGAGGGATCTCACTCCACATATCCCAGCTCCATGAAAAGCAAATGGGAGTACTTGATTTACCCCAGCCATATTTATTCCCTTTGTCTTTGCCTTTCTTATTCCCCTTATCAAAAACCGAGGGTACTGGATATGACCATGGAAATAATGGACATGGCTCATACTTGGGAGGCTTGGGTTTGGGTTTGCAGGGTTTTGCGCACTCGTGCTTTGTCTCATCATACCCCTGGAAATAGACCTCTTCACCATTGTATTCGAATATTCCCCTCAGCACAAAACGATTGTCGAATAGGGAGTCCAGGATATCATCCCGATCGAACTTCAATATGGCCTTGGTACTCCAGTGATCACACCAATCGCAGATATGGCATTTGCAGTAATCAACGCCATCCTCATCGTCATCATCTTCACAATCGTCGTCGCAGAAATACTTTTCACACCAATCGCAGATATGATCCTTGCACCATCCGCATGTATTCATCTTCAGCATCAGTGCCCCGTCACATAATGCATCCCTTATGGTCCTCACGTCAAAGGGATCAGGGAACCAAACAAACACCGTAAACTTACCGCGATTTTTGCATAAACGCTCAGGTTTGACCACCATCTCCGAGACCTTGAGGATAATAGTGAACTCAGTGCTGGCAGACGCTGAATTATCGCAATAATCCGTTGCCGTTATGGTGACTTCCACATCACCCACCAGCAGGTAAGGATCGATAGTGATGGTCATGGCTTCAGTATCAAGGGTACCTACCCCCTCCAGGGCATTTCCTTCCCATTCCACTGTATAGGTAATAACTGAATTGGGGTCGCAGTTATCCGTAACAGCATAGCTTATCTCAATATCATCCGTATTCCAGAAGACTATTGCATTGGCGTCCCAATATCCATACTCGCCCTCGAGCCTGAGCCATTCATAATTTCCTTCAACTCCCGTGATACTGAGCACCGGGGCTTCCTTATCCAGGACGGTTACATCAAAGATGCATTCGGTTGTGTTACCGCACTTATCAACCGCAGTATAGGTAACCGTGGTTGGAATCGGATTGCTTTCGCAACTGGCAGGGAAAAAATCACCAGGACTATGTGTGCTGGTGACTACCATTCCTTCACAGTTGTCGGTAAAGGTCGGCGGTGTCCAGGAAACATAGGCTCCACATTCCCCAGGATCATTCACCACCACTATATCCGCAGGGCAATTGCTCATGACCGGGGCCTCATTATCCAGAACAGTTACGGTAAAGATACATTCCAGGGCAGGGTTGCCGCATTGATCAACCGCCGTATATTTGACCTCAATGGGCTCCGGACTGCTTTCACAACTTGCAGCAAAGAAATCTCCCGGATCATGCGTGCTGGTGACTACCATTCCTTCACAGTTGTCGGTAAAGGTCGGCGGTGTCCAGGAAACATAGGCTCCACATAGACCCGGATCATTGTTGACCTCGATATCCGCCGGACAATTGCTCATAACCGGGTCCTCATTGTCCAGTACGGTCACCATAAACTCATGAGTAGCCACATTACCCGAATCATCAACTGCCGAGTAGGTCACCTTGGTTCCCAGATCCGGATCATCAGGACATTGTGCAGGAAATGTGGAACCGGGTTCGGGACCGGTCCTGGTAACCTCCACATTCACATCACAGACGTCCGTAGCTCCCGGAGGTGTCCAGGATACCACTTTTCCACATTGACCTGGCTCGTTATATTCAGTGATGTTGCCAGGAGGATCAGAAAATGTGGGGGCAATTATATCCACCACACTCACGATGGTTTCATCTGTTCCGCTGTTACCTTTCACATCAGTCACCATAGTGGTGACAATATTATCTCCCAGATGATTGCATGTAAAGGCACTGGGAGCGATACTCATGCTGTTGATTTCACATACTTCGTCTTGATTGACTATTTGGATAAACACATCAGCCAGAGTGATATCGGCATTTCCTGAAGCATCAAGGTGCACCGTCAGGGTTTCCCTGGCCTCCACGATGGGCGGAGGACATGTGTAAACCACCTGCCCGTCCATTACGATCTTGACATCATTGAGAGCGGAGACATAACAACAATCATCCACATGGGTAAGGACGACGGTGTTGACTGTACCCAGCACTACGGAACCTATGAGGTTCTCGGTTTCTTCCTCGCCGGGACCTATAGTTGCAACATCCGTCCCATTGATAGTTATCCTTAAACCATCGACAATCACCTCAGCACTGATTATAAGCTCGGTTACATCAGCCGGCACATCCACATAGGTCCGAAAATAGGTGAACTGACCACCTTCAAGACATTCGATATCAGCACCACACATACTGGAAGGGATATCGAAAAAATTGATATTTTCCGGACCCATATAGAGCGTCCAGTTAGGATCGAATTCCGCTGGGATATAATCGTTGAATTTTTCGCCATGTTCTGATGCAGGTCCTGTAGTAAAAAGTTCAATCCCTTCTCCGTAATTGATTTCCCAGTCTGTTCGAGACTGGGCAAAGGCATGTAAGGAAAAGCTCAGAAAAACAATCAAGATAAGAATTGTAAAAACCCTTTTGTTCATACTTTCCCCCCTTTTTCATTACATGGGTTTATGCTGTTGAATCTGATGATGAAAAAACTCTAAAACCCTTTTTACCGATAATCCTCCCTCCTTTTTAGTTGAATGACTTATAGATATGCCCTGTGTATATAAAGGTCCTATTGTGCATGTTGTTGATTTTTTGATATCTCTGAAAAAAAGATAAGGGATTGGGATCGGATTGATATGGGATTGCCCTTGAGAAAATTCTATTTTGAGAAGATAAAGGGTTTTGACGTGCCTGATTCATAAAGTGTAAAATCCTTGATGTATAATTGAATCAGTTAAAAAGAATTTTTTATGCCAATTTGTTTGGTAAATATCTTAAATAATTGATATTATTTTTTGAAGAAGTGTTGATTTATATTTTTTTATAAACTCAATGGGGGGATATTTGAGTTCGGTCCGAGGATATAAGCCCCTCGTAACAGATGAAAAAGGATTTCTTCTCTGCCTCCGTTTTCTGAATGGCAATCTTTCCTTTTCAGATCAGAGATTCATATTATTCTATTAAATAATATATCCCCCTTACAAACAAAAGTCAATTATGAATTTTATTACAAAATTTTCTTTAATATGAATTAATTGGTAAAAAAAGCAGGTGACTCATATTCCTTCCTAAGTCAAGATAAATTAGAAAATCCCTAATCAGTGA
>JBLIRM010000077.1:0-13773 GCA_049472295.1 bacterium
TATCTTTTAATCGCCAATAGAGGAAAACTCCGCTCAAAAATATCACGATACTGATCAACTGCGGCAAATTCAGTCCTGCAATCAAATGGATCTTGGAATCCCCCCTGAAGAATTCGATAAGAAGGCGACCAGTGGAATATAAACAAAGATATAGAGAAAAAATCTGGCCGGTAAAACGCCTTCTTTTGCGTACTATGAAAAAAAGAATCCCAAAAATCATTAGGTTAAACGAAGAATGATATAACTGGGTCGGATGGATCGGGATACACATAGGGGCCAGAGTTTTCGGATTATTAAAGGTAACCGCCCATGGTAATTCTGTGGGTTGACCATAACAACAACCGGCCATAAAACAGCCTATCCTTCCAATGGCCTGAGCAAGGATTAATGCAGGTGCCAATACATCCAATGTCTTCCAGAGAGGTAATTGGTATCTTTTTATCAGATATATGGCTGCCAGGATGCCACCCAGGATCCCGCCATAAAAAACCAATCCTCCCTCCCATATCTTGAATATCTTTAATGGATGGGAAATATATTCCAATGGATTCATCAGGATATAAAATATCCTGGAGCCGATAATGCCTGACAGGATTGCGAAGAATGCAAGGTCTACCAGTTTGGCGATATCCAGCCCTTCTTCTTTTGATGAATAGGAAATGATCCAAATCGCTGCCAAAAATGCCAGGGCCATCATCAATCCATAGGTATAAACCGTGATGCGACCGATACTGAAAAGAATTGGATACATTTTATATTATTCTCTTGGCTTGTCTTTTGGATCAAGAATGTTGGAAAACCAAAGGTCTAACTGCGGATCATGCGGCCGTATTCTCTTGGCCCGCATGAGTAATTCTTTGGCCGTATCTATCTTGTTCTGCATAATAAAAATCTGAGCCAGCAGCATAAAAGACTGGGGCTGAGATGGGTCCTTTTCGATCGCTATGTTGAGGAATTTGGCAGAAAGATCGAATTCTTTTAAACCGTAATGACATAAACCAAGATTATATGCCAGTCCCCAAGTCATTTCTCCATGCTTTAAAACCATATTGAATGATTTCAGTGCTAATGTAATCTCGCCCTTTGTTATATGAATAACCCCTTGTATAAATAAAGAAACCGGATCATCAGAATCGATTTGAAGAGATTTTTGAATATATTTTTGGGCCTCATGCAGATCACCGTGCTGTTGATAGATTTCAGCCAATTCACGATATGCGGGTTGATAATCATCTTTGATCTGTATCGATTGATTAAGATACTGGATTGCTTTGATCCACTTTCCCGCTTTAAGGGCATCCTGAGCCTTGAAATAGAATCTCTTGGCCCTGCGAATACTCTTTTGTTGATCATTCGTTGAACAAATCTTTAACATATGTTATCCAAATCGTTTTTTATGATTATTGAATGATCTCAGCTTTCTTACAAAGAGGGACTTATGCCTTATTAGTGTTTTGTTTCATATCCGGATGGATCATCTCTGATCACCAATAGTTCCAAAAACACAAGCCCCAGCCCAGTACAGATAGCCATATCTGCCACATTAAAGGCAGGCCAGTGACATCTTCCGATATAGAAGTCCAAAAAATCGACTACCATTCCCCATCGAAGCCGATCCATCAAATTTCCAATGGCCCCGCCCATCAGAAAAGCAATACCAAGGCGTATCAAGCAGGTATGGGATGATTTCCAATAGATTATTAATAGTGCCAGTATGGCTACAAGAGAAAAGCCAATAAAGATTGCCGCTCGTAATAATGGATTCAGATAAGAGAACAGACCAAAGGCCCCCCCCTTGTTCATGACATAGACCATGTTAAAAAAGCCGGGAATAATGGATAGGCTGGTGTTCAGGCTCATAAAGGAACGGATCAAATATTTTGTCAACTGATCCAGAATAAGGATCAGAGAAAAGATGGCAAAAACCCTGGCATGAGTGACTTTCAGATTATCCATTATGTAATCGCAAGCCTGCATTTTGCACAAAGTGAGGGGTGAGTTTTATCTTCTCCGACTGTTGGACTAAATTGCCAGCACCTATCACATTTTTTCCCAGGTGCCTTACTGATCTTTATTCCCAATCCGGGCATTCCGTTATTAAAAAAGAATTCGGAAAAAGAGTCAGCTTTCTCTTGAGAGATTTCTACACTGGAAACAATTAGAATTGCCTTGAGAGTTTCTTGATAAGAGGAAAGAAATTTATAGAGATCTTCATCCTCCACAAAAAGGGTCACCTGTGCATCCAATGGATGGCCTATTTCTTTTTTGGTCCTTGCCTTTTCTATGCATTTTGACACTTCTCCTCGGATCTCTATCAGTTTTTCCCATTTTTCCATCAGTTCAGGATCTTTGAAGGATAAATTGCTCTCCGGGAATCGGGCCATATGCACGCTTTCCTCTTTCCTGATGCTCTGAGGGAGATATCCCCACACCTCATCCGCTGTAAATACAAGTAAAGGGGACATCAGTAATGTCATCTCGTATAATAGCTCGCACATGGTTGATTGGGCTGATCTTCTAGACTTATCATCCTTTTTAGAGGTATAGAGACGATCCTTTGATATGTCAAGATACAAGGAACTCAGATCTACAACACAAAATTGATGGAGTGTATGGAAACAAATATGAAATTGATATGATTTGAAGCCCTTTAGGAGCTTTTTTTTCACATTCTGAAAGCGGTGCAATATCCATAGATCCAATTCCTCACGTTCGGAGAATGGAATGCTATCCATCTCAGGATTAAAATCAAAAAGATTGCCCAATATGAAACGGCAGGTATTTCTGATCCTTCGATAGGCCTCTGCCAACCGTGTTAATATATCGTTGGATATTCGGATATCGTCCCTGTAATCTTCCGCTGCAACCCACAAACGCAAGATTTCAGCACCGTAACGATCTATGACTGTTTTGGGCGATATGACATTTCCCGCGGATTTGGACATCTTTTTTCCTTCACCATCCACCACAAAGCCATGAGTCAATACCGATCTGTAAGGTGCTCCGTCATGAGTCTCGACACCTATGAGGATGGAACTGTGAAACCAGCCCCGATGCTGATCACTGCCTTCAAGGTATAAATCAGCAGGCCACTGCATCCCTTCTCTTTGCTCCAGAACCGCTGCATGACTAACCCCTGATTCGAACCAGACATCCAGTATATCCGTTTCCTTCATAAAACGAATGCCACCGCATTTTTTGCATTTTAGCCCGGAAGGGATAAAAGACTCCGGAGGATCGGAAAACCAGATATCTACACCCTTCTCTTCAACCTTTTTGGCAATATGATCGATTAGATCAGGGTCCATAATTGGATCCTTGCAGGATGCACAATAGAGAATCACCAGGGGAACCCCCCAGGACCTTTGTCTGGAGATACACCAATCGGGTCGATTCTCGATCATACCTGTAATCCTGTTCTCTCCCCATTTGGGGATCCACCGCACTTTAGAGATCTCATCAAGGGTCCTTTTTCTGAGATCCCTTTTATCCATGGAGATAAACCATTGCTCTGTAGCACGAAAAATCACCGGAGATTTGCATCGCCAACAGTGGGGATAGGAATGGGAAGTTTTTTCCTGATGGAGCAAAGTACCTTTGGCTGCCATCAACTCAATGATCGGTTCGTTGGCATGAAAGACATTTTGACCTTCGAATGCCTCAACCTTATTGGTGAAATTGCCCCTGTCATCCACAGGTGCAAAAACATCCAGACCATACTGCAATCCGATCTCATAGTCTTCTTGTCCATGTCCAGGGGCAATATGGACGCATCCTGTGCCTTGATCAAGCGTTACAAATGGTGCCATAATAAGTCTTGATGTCCTGTCAATAAAGGGGTGAATGCAGGTCTGACCCTCCAGGTCTTTTCCGGATATCCTATGAATGATCTTGTAATCTGAAATACCCACTCTTTTTATGACATCGGGCAGGAGTTGGCTTGCCATGATATAATATTCATTTTTTACCTGAACAAGGGCGTACTCCAAATCGGTATGGACAGCAACAGCCAGATTTGCAGGAAGTGTCCAGGGTGTGGTTGTCCAGATGATAACATATACTGGCCTATCTTCCATTTCCGGCACCAGATCCTTTATGGAACCTTGTATTTTGAATTTGACATATACCGACGGGGAGACATGATCCATATATTCCACTTCTGCCTCTGCCAGAGCCGTTTGACAGGAGACACACCAGTGAACCGGCTTAAATCCCTTATAAAGAGAGCCTGAACGCACAAATTTACCGAATTCTCTTACAATGGTTGCTTCATAGGAATGATTCATCGTTAGATAGGGGCGATCCCAATCCCCGAATATACCTAAGCGTATAAATTCATCTCTTTGAATATTAACGAATTTTTCAGCATAATCCCTGCAGTGCTTCCGGATCTGATTAATATCCATATTTTCTTTCTTTGCGCCTAATTCCTTATCCACCTGATGTTCAATTGGCAGACCATGACAATCCCAGCCTGGTATGAAATCAGCATGAAAACCCGACATGGTCTTGGATTTTATGATGATATCCTTGAGGATCTTATTCAAGGCATGCCCCATATGGATATGTCCGTTGGCATAGGGAGGACCGTCATGTAAAATGAATTTCGGCAATCCCTCCATCCTTTTTTTGATCTTTTCATAGAGAGAGGAACGTGTCCAGAGTTCCAGGGATTCTTTTTCCCTTTGACTTAAATTAGCCTTCATTGGAAATTCCGTGCGTGGCAAATTCAGGGTCGACTTATAGTCCATCCAAGACTCCTAAAATTTTTTAATAAAAGATGTATTTAAGTAATTATATTATAAATAGTTAATCTATAAGCTAATAAACTACCATTTGTGGCCTTTGATGTCAAGGCAGGTTATTTACTTGAATGTTAATGCAGTTATTTATATAATATATAACAACGTGTATAAAATCATTTTTCATTATCAAAAATTGAATGTATAATGCATTTATTTTAAAAATGGATCCTATTTCATATTATATCTACACGGGACTGAAGTTATATTTTTGCTGTAAATACTCAAATCGATTGCTTCTCCCTCAGAAAAATAGACTTAATCAAAGTGATAATTAATTTCCAAAGATTTAATAGCTTATCATTGAATAACCTTGATGATTATTTATCGATAAGGAAATTAAAATACCATGTGTTATGGATGAAATAAAAATAACAATTATTGGGGCTGGAATAATCGGCCTGGCAATTGCAGCAGAATTATCTGAAAAATATAATGAAATCTTTATTATTGAAAGGAATGATAGTTTCGGACAGGAAATAAGCAGTCGAAATAGTGAAATAATCCATGCTGGCATATATTATCCTAGCGATTCATTAAAATTTAAACTCTGCAGAGAAGGTGCAAATTATCTTTATGAAACCTGTGAACAATCATCTGTGCCATTTAAGCGCATCGGAAAGATCATTATTGCAACCGAAAAATCAGAAATAGATCACCTGGAGCGTTTATTCCGAAATGGACTATCAAATGGATTAACAGAATTACAATTACTTGATAGACAAGAGATTAAAAAAATCGAGCCGAATACAAACGCTATAGCGGGCATTTTTTCACCACAAACTGGTATAATTGATTCGCATGCTCTGATGAAATATTTTGCCACAAAGGCAAAAGTGAGAGGGGTGGATATTGTTTATCAGAGTGAAGTGGATTTTCTAACCAAAGAGAAGGGAAAATTTATCATCGGATTAAAGCAGGATGCCTACCGTTTCATCTCGGAAGTTGTCATAAACTCCGCAGGTTTACAGTCAGATATGATTGCCTCACAAATGGGCATGGATATCGATAAGCTTGGCTATCGGCTCCATTTCTGTAAGGGAGACTACTTTGCCTATACAAAACCATCCCCTGTATCTATGCTGATCTACCCTCTACCTGATGAATGTTGTGTTGGTTTGGGCATTCATGCCACCCTGGATATGGGATCACGTCTTCGATTCGGCCCTGATAACGAATATGTGGATGAAATCAATTACAGGGTTGATCCAAGTAAAAAGGAAATGTTCAGAATTGCTGCCCAAAAGATTATTCCCAATCTGGATCAGGAGGCCATCATCCCGGACATGTCAGGCATCAGGCCCAAAATACAGAGTTCTGAAGACACATTTAAGGATTTTATCATAAGGAATGAATCCGACTGTGATTTGAATGGCTTTATAAATCTGATCGGGATTGAGTCGCCCGGGCTTACGTCTTGTATTGCAATTGCAAGGATGGTATCCGAATTGGTGGCGGATATTTTGCGCTGAAATAAGGATTTTCAGACATTTTTTTTGAAAAATCTGTTTGGAAAAATAATGATTTTGGTCATTAGACCGTCTATAACAGAGCATAAAAAGTACAAACTGTGAAATTTTTTAACTAATTCGGTTGCATACAATTCAACATCATTTTTTTTATCTATTGATAATTTTATATATATCAGAGGGTTATTCTCAAAAAATAATTAAAAGAGAGTCTTTTGTCATTAATATCTGCGAACAATTTATTTGGCATGCGTTTTGCTGTATAGTATTTTCTGACGGAGGGATATGTCTTTTTTATCCTGTTCGTATGACAAGTGTTCGGTTAATTTATGAAAATTAAGGAGAAGCAGATGATTTGTTTTAACCGCCTGAGGAATAATCGCCCAAGGACCGAATATTCCTTCATATCCTTTGACCTTTTCAATGTCTTACTGATTTCACTTTTTTTCATGATTATCATTTCTCCGCAAATAACTATGGCCCAAACTGGAAAAATCTCCGGTTATGTCAGAAAATACTCCAGCACCTCCACAGGCATAGCTGGGATTACCGTATCGGCATTTGATGAGATGAACGAACAGCAAGGGTATGATTCGACAGATGGAAACGGGTATTATCTGATTAAAGATCTCCCACCGGATTCTTACAGGGTCTGCGCGCAGGGAGGCTCGACCTATGTCACGGAATGTTATGAAAGCGCTGCCCAAACCGGATGCTCCGGCAAAAATTGCGGATTCTATTGGATATCAGACCCAGATGAAACTGAGGGGAGTTTCGTCCAGGTAGTAGAAGGTCTTACAACGTCCAATGTGAATTTTTACCTCACCAGAGGGGGTAATATTTCAGGGGACATTTCAGGGGCTGTGCAGGATTTTTCCTATCAGGTGATTCTGGAGGGAGATGTACAATATAAGGGCAAGACGCCTGTCTGGGTGGAGTTTTTACTCAATGTGGATAGTGAAGACCACTATCACAATTCTTCTGTAATCCCCCCGGGAGATTATATTATTAAGGCCCAGGATCCTGCGTTGGAGACGCCATATTATTATACTGTCTACTATGACGATGCCAGTGGATCACATGATCCTGACGATGCCCGTCATTTTGATTTTCCACTGGATCAAGTGCGCACATATACGGCTAATTTTACGATCAAAAAGGGAGGTGTGATCAGAGGCCAGGTTCTTGAATATTATAGTGGGCAATACAGGGGAATACAGGAGGCCTGGGTTGTGGCCAAAGAAAATGATCTGGGCATATCTCGGGAATCCGATACCCAGGAGATTTATACGGATCCGAATACCGGAATTCTATACAAAGGTTTATATTGGATTACAGGGCTTCCGCCCGGTTCCTATATCTTAAGTGCGGATGATTCTAAAATCCCTGATAAAGATCTGAGAATTTATCTGCCGGAATTTTACAATAACGTTTATTTTGAGAATCTGGCCACACCCATTGTCATCACTCAATCCGCGTTGAATGACCCCGATTATGAGGGCTTGGTAATCAATTTTATCCTGGAAAAGGGGCCAATTGTCCAAGGATGGGTCATCGATCATGATCCCGATCTGTGTGGTCCGGAGCAGTATACTCTCGAAAAGGCCCTGGATGGAATCAAGGTAGAGATAATTCCCAATTTTATAGGGGTTACGAAAAGTGCAGAAACCGATCCCAACGGACAATTTTTCTTTTTCCGTTCGGACAAGATATTGCCAGGCTCGTATAATCTTAAGGCAAGGGATACCAGTTGCGGTTATTTCAGCTCATTGTCTGATGAACTTACAATTACAGCCGGTTCAACACATAATGTTTACTTCTGTCTGGAGGAGGCTCCCCAAGGGGCCGGACAAATGAGTATTTCTGGGCATGTCTTTTTGAACGAGGACCCGAATTCTCCATTATCCGGAATATATGTTGGTGGTAGTAATACCTATGATTCCACGTATCCTATCACAACAACAAATGCCCAAGGTGAATTCCTGTTGGATAATCTTACCTGTGGTGAATATGAGATTGTAGCAAACTTATACCCTGATTATTTCTACAGGGAAATGTATAGGGATATAAACATATGGGATCCAATTCAAGCCGAAGTAGGCGAGAATTATGATATCATTTTGAATGAACGGACCTTAATCGATGTATTCCCTGGTGAAGCAGTCACAGGTATCGATTTTGGTCTGAGCTCCTATGAATTTACTTTTAAGAAGGGTCTCAATATATTCGGATATCCGGGGCAACCTATCCAAGAATATGATGATTCCGATGAATTCTGTTTAGAACTGGGCAGTAATATGCGCAGCTTCAGATATAAGGACCCTCAAACCGGAGATTGGTATCTGATTACCTCGAGTTTGGAAGGGGATCCCATTCCCCTTCATTCAGGCCAAGGCTATCTCATTTATATGACAAATCAGGTCGGTCCTGTTTATTTCCCGCCTTTCAGGGTCATGCCTCCGGCCTCCTATCAGTTGAATCGCGGGAAAAACTTCATTTCCTATCCTTCATCCATCCATCGGCCTATTAGAACATCTTCTGATCTTCTGTCTGCCTTAGGAAACCCGGCAGAAGTAGCGAGTGTACAATCTTTTGATAACACCAGCGGAAAATGGAAATCCACGGTATGGGTATGGGGCAGACCCGGTGCAAGCAATTTCCTAATTAAACAGGGGGAAGGCTATCTTGTAGAGATGAAGACTTCCAAAACTGTAGGGGCCGATCCCCCCAATATAGCCCCCTAATATAATATTCCTGGTATGCTTCTTGCTTCATAATTTTTTTAATTGTTTCTTATTCAAGATCGATACAATCTAAGGAAACAGGAAAAGGCCAAAAAAACTCGCTATCTGATCGGCCCAAATTTTTGTTTTCTTTTTTGTATCCAATGATCACATTGATGTGATCCGGTGTATATGTATTATGTCATGAGGGTTAGGTTTATGAGTAGTCAGAGAAAGAAAAGCCATCTTTTGATATGCTTGATCCTTTTAATGATCTTTGTCCTATTTTATCCTTCCAATATACTAAAGGCAGAAACATTTGTATGGCAGGATTTTGAATATTGGGATTCCCCAAGAAATCATGGCTGGATATGCTCTTCGCCTTCCTATCCTGTTTGGGGTGGATATCCTTTCGTGGGATACGGCAATCTCAAAACGGACATCGATTATCAATTACAAAGCAGGGTATTGAAATTAGATAGCATGCCGTCTGCTTTCAACCAATTTTACACCTTTTTCGCATCGAATCAATCAGTAGTATATCCCACAGGGGATCCCATAAATGACAAACCGATTATTTCCTTTAATATCCGGATGTTTATGGGGATCGAGTGGTTTGATCAGTGGGAGGTTCAAATATATCTCATGACGAGAAATGGAGAGGAGGTAAATCTCATCTATCGACCTGTTGGAGAGAAAGAGGCGTCAGGGCCGGAGTTTTATGGAGGAAGACCCGGTGACATCTATTTCGGGCAGGCGGATCCTCCGGGATATGTTTATGAACTGGGCAGGCAGTATCAGGATGGCACATGGCATCTTGTAGTCAGGGATCTGGACAGGGATGTGGACCTTGCCGATGATGGTGAGAGGAATTACTCTGACGGATTCGGGCCTGATTTTCTGGGGCTTATAAATGAGGATTCAAGGATTGCGTCCATCATGCTGAAGGGCTATCAACTGCAGGTGGATAATATTGCATTTCATAAAAGTGTGGACATGATCATCAATCATCCTCCGAAACTGCAACGAATCGGGCCTCAATATGCAGAGATCTTTGTTCCTTTTACGCATATAATCACTGCCGAGGATATTGATATACTGACTGCAGGCACTTCATCGGACCAGAAGTTGGAGTTTTATGCCACGGTTGGCGGTTACGGGGCAAGCGGTGTTCAGACATCCGGGATGCTCAACCGGATCATGCTTGACGCCAATGACAATTATGTCATTTGTGATCGTAATGATCCGAATTGTATCCCCAACAAGGTTCTGCTGCAGTTTGTGCCGCAATACTTTGAGGACCTGATTATTACCATACGGGTAATGGATGAGGGCGGGCTGTCCGATATTGAGACCTTTCCTTTGTCAGTGGTAAACTATCCGATTACGAATCATCCGCCGTACTTTGAAGAGATAGAGAATGATGTGTACATTCTGGGTACGAATGATGGATATTTTGTAAAGGAATTCGTCTGCTATGACAAGGATGCAGAGGATGATCCGGGCACGCTGGAGATTGCCGGCAATATTACCTATTCTGCCCTGGTAGACGGGTTTTCCAGATATCAATATGGCCCGTGGCAGGAGCCCATTATTCCGGTTCCCTGTAAACCCGAGATCAGATTCAGTCCGAAATTTGAGGGGGTTCACACGATACAAGTTGTTGCAAGGGATTCCAGAGGGCTTTTTGCCGTCACCCAGTTTAACTTGATCGTAGTCAATTCCGGAACATGGTTAAACCATCCGCCAATATTATGCGAGGATATTGACAGCCCGCAGATTGCCATGGCCGGCAAGACGTTTGTGCTGCCAGTGGAATTTTTTGATCCTGATGGGGATTTTATCTACTACTCCTGCAATATCGGCAGTATCACCGAAATGAAGGAAGGGTTCGGTATTACAGAGGATAGTGAGATCGGTCAGACAACCGGATCGGAAAAATACGGCAGGTATGTAAGCGGTGCCCTCTATACCATGACAACCCACTGGCCGGGTAGATATCTGATTGAGATTATCGCTTATGACATCAGAGGCGGATATGCCATTCAGGAGTTCATCCTGGACGTGCAACCTTGGTGGACTTATTAAATAAGGACAATATTTTTCGGATATTGTGAAGATTTGAATTACTGAATTTCGGCCATGTAACCCATCCAATGACTCTCGGTTACATGGCCATTTTTATCATCTGATTGATAGCTTCTTAATATGAATCCATCCCGATTGAATTCGGAAAACGATATTTCCGTGACTGAATGGATTTTATATTATATTTATCACTTCCGATTCTTTTTCCGCTTTTTGGACGGCCCTTTTGATGTCCTTTTTTTGCCCTGTCCCTTTTGCGGTGATGTGGAAGGCGATTCGGTCTGTTTTTGCTGTTCCATCATTCTGCTTACACCCCCCTTATTGACCGGTCCGATATTGCTGGCTGCCCTGCTCATCTCCTTCTTAACCTTTCCGCGACCGGCAGGCGCAGCGGATGGGGCAAGGTTGTGGAAAAAGAGTGCTACGGGACTTGCGATATAAACAGATGAGTATGTACCGACAATCACACCGATTATTAGCGCAAATGCAAAGTCATTGATCACTTCCCCACCCAGCACAAATAAACTGAATACCACGAGAAAGGTGGTCAAAGAGGTTAGTATGGTCCGGCTCAGGGTTTGATTAATGCTTGCATTCAGGATCTCTGAAAGTGGCCGATTCCGCATTAGTCTGAGGTTATCCCTCACCCGGTCGAAAACAACAATGGTGTCATTGAGCGAATAACCGATGATTGTCAAAAGCGCAGCAATCACCGGAAGCGTGAATTCACGATTGGTCAGCGAAAAGGCACCGATGGTGACCAGAACGTCATGGACCAGGGCCAGAATGGCGCCCAGGGCATATACGAACTCGAATCGCCACCAGGTATAGATCAGAACTCCCAGCGTGGCAAAAATGATCGCCCAGAGCCCTTTTTCACGCAAATCTTTACCTACCTTGGGTCCGACCATTTCAACCCTTCGGATATCAAAGGCATCCTTGCCCATTTTTTCTATCAGTGTATCACCGATTATATCCTCAAAGCCCTCGAGGGATGTGGTGGTAGTTGAGAGCCTCAGGAGTATCTCATTTTCCTCTTTTGGGCCATATCGCTGGATCAGGATCTCACCAAGTCCCAAGTCCTTTAGGCTATCACGCAGGTTATCTATTTCTATAGGTTGATGAAATTTGATCTGAACAAGAGTCCCACCGGCAAAATCTACACCATATCTGGGCCCTCCCTTCACGACAAGGGAGGCAATCCCTATACCGATAATCAATAGGGACCCCAAAATGGCCCATTTTCGGGCACCCATAAAATCTATATGCAACTCGTGTTTAAAAAACCTCATTAGTGCCTCCTATGATATGCTCTATATACTCAGGGTTTGGATCCTTATTTTAGACATAAACCAGTCAAATACGAATCTGGTCACAAATATGGCTGTAAACATACTTGCAATAATACCGATGCTGAGTGTCACTGCGAACCCCTTGACCGGTCCCGTGCCGAACTGGAATAGTACCAAAGCGGCAATCAGGGTGGTGACATTGGCATCCAAAATGGTTATAAATGCCTTGGAATAGCCTGCACTAACCCCAGCCCTTACTGTTTTCCCGAGTTGCAGTTCCTCCCTGATTCTTTCAAAGATTAGGACATTGGCGTCAACAGCCATGCCAATGGTTAAGACAATACCTGCAATCCCAGGCAATGTCAATGTGGCCTTGAATATTGCAAGCACTGCCATTATGAGAATAATATTCAAAATGAGTGCGAGGTTTGCGACGAATCCGGATAATTTATAATAGACCACCATAAATGCAATAACCAGAACAAAACCGATGATCAGGGAGATCAGCCCCTTCTTGATGGAATCATGTCCCAATGAAGGGCCCACGGATTGTTGATGAAGGATTTCAACGGGTGCTGGCAGTGCGCCGGCCCGGAGTACAATGGCCAGATCGTGGGCCTCTTCAGTCGTAAAGCGTCCTGTAATCTGGGCGCGCCCTCCGCCGATCTTTTCACGGATTACAGGGGCTGAATACACATTGTTGTCCAGGATAATGGCAAGCCTGCGACCGACATTCTCAGCAGTGATAGATTCAAAGAGTTTTGCCCCTGATCTGTCAAATGCAATCGCCACATAGGATTCTCCGTATTCACCACCAATCCTGACTTCGGCATCTGTAAGCACATCGCCGGTCATCAGGACCCTTTTTTTCAAAAGATAGGGTTTCTTTGTGATCCTACCCGTATCATTATCCACAACCCTTTCATAAAGGATTTCATCCTCCGGGGGTATATTCCCCTGGATGGCCTCATCCAAACTGGCATCGTCATCCACAATCTTGAATTCAAGCTGGGCTGTTTTCCCGATCAGGGAAATGGCCCTTTTGGTATCTTTAATCCCCGGAAGCTCTATAACGATCCGGTCTACACCCTGTTTTTGGATCGTAGGTTCACTAACACCAAACTGATCGATACGATTTCTAATCGTTTCAAGGGCCTGATTCAGGGCAGAGGTCTTGATCCTTTCAATCTCGGCAGGTCTCAAGTTCAATTGATACCTTGCATTATCCCCCTCAACCGGATTGATGATCTCAAAATTCATAAATTCGTCCAGAAGCTTTTCCATAGGTGTTATAAAATCTTCTGTGACAAGTTTGATATCGATTTTTCTGGAATCAATCCTCTCGATGCTGTCAAACACAATCCCCTTTTCTCTCATGGAACCCTTAATGGAACCGACC
>JBLIRM010000078.1:0-13960 GCA_049472295.1 bacterium
GAACCAGAAGCAGCAATACCCCTGCCCAATCTGCAATGGATTTACGGGCACCCAGCATTCTTGCCAGGGCTGCGGAAGCCAGTGCGGTAGCGCCTGCGGTCCAGACTGTGATCAATCTGGGATTAAAGGGCGGGAAGAAATCGGGCGCCCTGCCGAAGGTATGAAGGACCGAAAGGATCGATTCCCATCCCAGGGGAAAGGATGCGAAAATATTGTTGTCAGGTCTCACATACCCTCCCATCATGGAAAAAAGACGAGGCAGTGCCAGGTGGTAGACCATATCATCCCTATACCAGGGCGGCACGGTAGCCCCAGGATCAAAGGGGCTGAAAGGGATAAGGATGGTCGGCTCTGCGATCGGATCGTTTTGATTTTGGAAACGGCTAAAACGATCCCGATGATCAGCCAGATTGCAGCAAACAAAGGATTCAGCAGGCGGAAAAATCCGAGCAGCATACCGCCCAACTGAATCCACACCAGTGCCAATGCAAATGAAGTCGCAGCGATGGAAGGTCCGTCCAGGCTGACATGATACCTGTCCGCCCAGTGATACACCGCTGGAAAAGCCATCAGTGCCAGAGCGGGAACTGTGAGTGACAGTAATATATCAGTGATCCACATAAATCTTACTTAACCAAAAAGGTCATTATTGACATGGGTAACAGTTTCCAGAGTTTTTCAAGATCTTACCGGATGTCGGATTAAATAAAAGATCGATCAATTCTATGTTAGATTCTACATAGTTAACAGATAGAATCAAGTCCCCCCAATTGATAACGGAATCATAGAAAAGTCTCCTTCCTTTAGGCAGGTTTATATGTAGGTTCAATGACAGATTGAATGAACCGGCATTATTTCTTGAAAAAAAACAAAAAATATGGTACATTAAATAATAATCCGTTATAAATATCTTAGCTATTCTTGACATAATATCTGTCATATAAAAAAATTACTTATCAGGATATCCTAATTTCTATCTCATTTTTCATAAAGGGAGGATGTGGTATATGCGTCACAATCTGATACGGTTTCTGTTTATTGTATGTTTTTCTCTTTGTCTTGTCTCATTTTTCTTGCTCACCCCTGGCAATGTCTATTATGCCCCACCCGGGAATGCATTCGGTGTGGACCCGCTCAATCCAGGCATAGACTTTGACCTTGATCTCGATATTCTGAGGCTTGCTGCAGTCACATCATATTACCCTGGACTTGGTTTGTACGGAGGTCTTTATGGTGGCCTCGGCCTATATGGCACAAGCCTATACGGTGGTCTGTATGGCAGCCTTTACGGAGGTTTAGGCTTATATGGCAGCCTTTATGGTTCAAGCCTATATGGTGGTCTTTTAGGTCTGGGCTCTTATGGCGGATTAGGACTATATGGTGGTTTGTATGGCGGCCTGGGCCTATATGGAGGTTTGGGCCTATACGGCGGTCTGTATGGTGGCCTTTACGGAGGTTTGGGCCTATATGGAGGTTTGTACGGTTTTTATTGATAGACAGTATTCAGCTTTAGTGATTTATAAAGCCCTACGCTTTGCGGAGGGTCAATAAAAAGGCTTTGCCACTATTTCTCATTGCGAGGGCGCAGCCCGAAGCAATCTCGGATTGCCGCGGCATTTCATACCTAGCACTGACATCAAGAGAGATTGCTGCGTCAGCCTTCCGCCCCCTCTATGACCAGGCTAAAAGTGCGCTTTAGGGGTTTCAAATCAAGCCACCCGTTCAAGGGGTGGTCATTGACTTCGAATCTCCCATGTAATCTTCTTAGGATGCATCTTTATTGCTGAACCTGGACCGGAGGAAAGGATCTTAAGGCATCTTGACCTGTGATACCCTCAAGTCCACAGTCCCCCAGCGGCCATACAACCTTCTCTTTTTTTATCATTCTATAAAATAATAGTTAATATTTATGTTGACAATATTCTAGTGCTTCACTATACTGCTTTTCGTAAAAAGCAGCTTCTTGGTATCATTTCAATTCTCGGAAAGGACTTAGACATTAAAGTATTGGCTGTGAAGAGAGGATACAGGTGCATAGCGATAATTTTAAATGGCTGTTTTCATTAAAGGAATCAATATTAGGTTTTCTGTCTAACTTAAAGAGTGTTAAACATCAAGGATATTACAAATATTCTTTAAATGGTGATTTATATGATGAACAATATGGTTGGGGCCTTGGAAATTCCGTTTTTGCTGCTAAAATTTATTATATGTTAAATGAGATAGAAGAATATGAGAGAGAGTTTCTTATTAATTTTATAAAATCTTTTCAAGATAATCATGGTTATATTTACGATCGAAAAATTGAGAGACTTTCCAGGTTAAATAGAATAGTTGCAGCAATACAGCAAAGAGATTTTAATAACTTTTTCAATGAACAGACAAAAAGGGCGGAAACGAGACAATCTTTCTGTGCCTTGAATTGTCTTGGTTCTAAACCAAATACCTCCTATCTTCATATACCATACACTAAGGAAAGAATTGCCAAATATATTCATAAACTTAATTGGAAAAAACCATGGGGAGCCGCCAGTCATGTAAGTCATATTGTTTTCTTTTTATATTATAATTCTGTTTTTTTTAATATATGTCTTGATAAAGTCAATGATTTAATTGATTATGCCCTAGAAGTTTCGGATGATTATCGACAAGAAGATGGTTCCTGGTATGCTCCAGGCAGTCATATTCAAACCCATCAAAAAGTTAATTCTGCAATGAAGATGATCACTGCTTTTGATGCTTGTGGAAGAAGTAAATTAGATAATTCAGAAGGATTAATAGACCTGTGCCTGGCTACTATTAATGAAGGAGATGCTTGTAACAACTTCAATATCGTTTATGTGCTTTACCATTGTTGTAAGAAGACGGATTATCGCAGTCCGGAAATAAAAAAATATTTTTTAGAGAGATTGGATTTATACAAAAGGCATTATTGGCCACAGTATGGCGGTTTTTCATTTTTTGAGGGTAAAGCCAACAGTACCTATTATTGGGCAAGAATCAGCAAGGGACTCCCTGAGCCTGATATTCATGGTACTATGCTGTTTCTATCGGGGATTGTTTTTATATCAGAAGTATTGGGAATCAGAAACGAACTTGGGATCAGGGTTCCCTTTATATAATTCTATTTGGTTTTATCCGTCATTCTGTCTTGAAGATAGGATATTATTTTCATTCTTCGTGGCTCCCTGGAGGGCATGAGTGTTTGTTCAGAAGACCATAGATAAGGATATCTATCTTCGAAGAGATGCCTTGGAAAAGATATGTTCGGGAATCTCCACATCGAATTCAACGCTGTCGATGATAAATTCCGTTCCTGAGCCATTTTTCAGGACATCTTTATAAGTCATCCTTTTCGGATACCACCGTTCCCCGATTTTAAATACCTCATGGATCTCGAGGGTTTTTAAAAGCTTGCCACTCTTGGCAAAAAGGTGAGCCTTGAGCGGCAGATACCGTTCCTTATCCACCCACATCTTCCGTGTATGGTAGGCAACATCCTCCTTTTTAGCTGTCAACTCCAGTATGTAACATGCCCGATCCTGCAGCCTTTCCTCACCCGTGAGTTCTGCATGATATATATTGCTCAATTTCGGATCTTCCATATAATCTTCATAGGATACATCGGAGCCCATGAGGGAGCGTCGGAGCATATGGCCTGCGATTTTAATGGTGCGATCCGTGGATGGGGCATAGATCCATAATTCGTCCCCGAGCTTCAGCATCTTGGTCCCCTTTTCCCTGGGGGGTGAGAGGTATTCCGTAAATGCCTTTTCCACGCCCTGTATCCAGGATTGCGATTGCAATGTCCGTGTTCCCCTGCGTCCCTTGATAATCATTGTGGAAACGGCCCTGCGGTTTTCAGAAATGTAGTTCCCGTCCACTTTTTCCAGGATCGCCATCCCCGAAGGTCCCATGGCATAGAGAAGGGTGCAATGGAAGAGCAACATCAAAAGGATGATCCTTTTCATACCTCGAGCTCCTTGAATAGTTGTGCCGTTTGCCGCCTGTAGATGCCGATTCCCGCAAACATGGTGCCCACAACGGAGGCAAAAAGACCGGGCAGGAATCCGATCACGTAGCTCCATGGCGTGACGCGCGCACGGATCACATCGGATATCAGCATGGTGGATTTCTTCAGCATGCCCCCCAGATTGAACCCTGAATATTGCATATAATAGGAAAGAAGGAGCCCCAGCAAGGTTCCGAGGATGCATCCCCCAAGACCGGTGACGATGGATTCATAAATCATCCTGCGGTAGAGGGTGCCCTTCGGTTCACCCATGGCCAGGCGCAAACCGATCTCCCCGTATCTTCGGATCCCGTTCATCAGTCCTGAATTCCATAGCACGATGGACATGGCCACCACAAAGATGCCCACGATGATGCCTCCAGCTGCATCCGCAAATCCCAGATATTCGGCAAGGCCGTTTTGCTCTCCCAGCCTGAGCATGACAGGGGAGAATTCATCCCCCTCCTTTGAAAAATTCTCATTGAAACGTTCTGCCAATGCCGTCATCGCCTGGTCCGAATAGAGCATATCAGGGGTAAAACCCACAATCTCAGAGGCTCCGTCCGGCATGTCCAGGGCAAATTGCACGTCCCCGATATCTGCGATCATCGCCGCTTTGTCCATGGCAGTGATGCCGAAACGAACCATGCCTGCGATTTTGAAGTTATGCAACGCCATTGCCCCATTCATTGTGGAACCTATCAATGTAGCGGTATCACCGATCCTGACCCCCAGTTTCCTGGCCAGTTCTTCACTGATCAGGATTTCATTCCTTTCTTCGGGCAGCTTCCCTTCAATGACGGCATTTTTCAGATTCAGGATCTCCATCTCCGGTGATCCCGGACTCAACAGATCGATCCCCAGCCCCATGACCGGGCCCTGGGATCGGGTTTCACCCTGTTCATCCGGTATATCCAGAAGCCCTCCGAAACGGGTGCGGGGAGTCCATATCATCTCCTTTTCACGCCTTCGAAGCCCTTCCAAAAGCTGACTCACCTCCAGAAGTGCCAGGTCATTGGGCATCTGGTCCGCAAGCTCGGCGTATGCCCGTGTGGTGATCTTGACATGCCCTGTGTCGAACTGGGCATTAACACTCACCAGGTCGCTCATTACACCGTTCATCCAACTGTATATAAACACGGTGAGAAATACGCCCGTGCTCACCATCAGGACCGGAAAAAGACTCCTGGAGCGGTCTCTGATCAAGCCCTTGACCAGAAATCGGATCATGATATCTTTCCTTTCAGGGCATCGGTGGGATTAAGCCTTGAAATCCTGCGACTGGGCAGAAAGCTGACCACAGTCACGGTGATCATCACAATCAATATGGTGATCAGAACAAGGCCCACGGAATATGAAGGAAACAGCCGGTTTGAGATGGCAAAGCCATAGCTGTCCGTGGCCTGTGGAAGGGCAAAACCGTATCTTGCAGTCCACAGGATCAGAGGGGTGCCGTACAGGGCGGCCACCATGATTGCCAGGATCCCGTGCAACGCCCCTTCAATTGTGAAGAGGGCAATGACGCGAAGGCGCGTCATTCCGAGGGCCATCAGTGTGCCGATCTCCTTCCTGCGTTTGAATATGGCAAGGACCTGGGTATCAAAGATGGCCAGCATGGCAAGAAAGAGCAGTATGGCATAGAGGATGGCGGCCCCGATCCTTTTCCCTTTGATCATTTCATGGATATCCTTCAGTAAAAATGCATGGTCCTTGAATACCCATGAAGGCAGATCGGTTTGCCCGGATACATCGCGTCCCACCACGATCATGGTGGCCTGATCTTTCATTAGGGTCATATCCCGGAGCCTTTCCAGGGGGAGCCACAACTGGCCCTGATCAATCCCCTGGACGTGGGTATGCATGATCTCGACGATCCGGCCTTCCACCGCATCAAAGGTGCCGTTCACATCCCGCCAGCGGATAATGATATCGTCACCTATATTCAGAGATGCGCTCTTGGCCATCCGTGTTCCGATGAGCACGGGCAGCCCCTCTCCCTTAGTATCCAGCTTTTCCGTGGGGATATTCAGAATGCGCTGCCCAGGGTCGATTCCTCTCAGGAATACCGTTTGAATCCTGCCCTCAGGGTATATGGCGGCCTGCCTGATCAATATGGGTTCCGCCTTTTGCTCCCTGATCAAAGGGATCAGTGCCTCGGGTATGGGACCATGGCTCTCATCAAGGGAAAGGGGATCATAAGGGTCATAATTCCGGTGCCAGTATTGCCCGCCGGCGATCTCATCATCGATCATGGCGCGGGATGCCTGTTTCAGCATGCCGGTAAAAAAACCTTGATGCCAGATAATCAAGACATAGGCCATTGAAAGTACAACCACATTCAGCCATGTCCGCAGGCCTGCACCCTTCAGATTTCTGTAGGCCAATTTTAGTGTGAGCATTTGATTAATGTTATCAATTCATAAAAATTTAAAATATTATTGCGTATGATTTGATTTAATTTAATGAATCCTTTCATCCTTCGACACCCGGCCGTCCAGAAGATAGATCTTTCTCTTCAGGTAGCGGATGACCTTCTCGTCATGAGTGGCAAAGATGAAGGTGGTTTTCAATTCCTTGTTTAATTTGACCATCCTCTCCAATATGTGGTATGAATTTTCCGCATCCAGGTTGGCGGTGGGTTCATCGGCAAGCACCAGTTCCGGCAGCTTAACTATGGCACGCGCAATGGCCACACGCTGAGACTGTCCTCCGGAGAGCTGTGCGGGTTTTACATTGGCCTTCTCTTCGATCCCCAGCCATGCCAGGGCATCCATGACTTTCTTCTTCCTTTCCTCCGAAGGAATTTTCATCAAAAGCAGCGGAAATTCCACATTTTCAAAGACCGTGTATACAGGCAGAAGATTGTAGGTCTGAAAGATAAATCCCATGTGCCTGCTTCTCAACCGGGCTGCCTTCACCTGGGATAGATGCTCGATCCTTTGGTTAAGAACCGTGGCGCTTCCCTCGGATGGCATATCCAGAGAGCCGATGATATTCAGGAGCGTGGTTTTTCCGGACCCGCTCGGTCCTATCAGACCGCAGAATTCACCCCTTTCGAACCGGAGATTGATATCTTTTAATGCCGTAAATTCCGCCCTTCCCATGGGGTAGCGTTTTACCAGATTTTCCGTTTTTACCAAAGGCTCCATTCTCTTCCCTTTTTCATCCATATGCATCAGTTAATGGTTATAGGTCAGAATCAATTGACCGCCGTCTCCCCGGTATGGCCCTTCTTCGCGTTTCGGACCGGAAAAAAGGCTCACATGGAACATCCACTGATCATAAGTGCGCTGCCATCCGAGGAATGCAATTGTTTTCTCCTCCTTCCAGTCACAGTATCCGATGGCGTTGATGCTGTCAAGGATGCCTATACTGAAATCCACGGATAGGGCGGATACCCTGTTGATATCGCTCTGCCGGTCAATTTTGGGGCCGCTTCTCTTGATCAGATGTTCGAACGCCCAATGGATCCCCGGGCCCATATCAAAGGTGTAATCCGTACCCAGGGTAAGGAATTCCTGCCAGAGGGATTCATCTGCATTCACCTTTATCTCGCCTGCGGAGGCTTCAAACCAGAGTCCCACCACAGCATCCAGATTCCCGTCAAGTGCATACCGGTTTTCCTCGCCGTCTGAAAGAGGGGAGGGGTTCAGACGCTCCCAGTCTATCGGGTCCACATATCTGTGGTGGTAACTGAAGGCCATTTCACCCCTGGGCACGGGTAGTTGAAAACGCCCGCCCCATTCCATCCTGTCTCTGTCCGTTCGGAATCTCTCCACTCCTTTCGGGTCATCATTTCCATACAGGCCCCATACCCAGATATTGGCATTATTGAGGAAATAATAACGGGTGAGCAGGGCATAGACCCCGTCGGTCAATTCCAACGGGTCACGCACATCCACCCTGTCGAACCACATCAGGGATCGCAGGATCTTTGCAGGTCCGAAATTGATCTTCTGAAGACCCATGCGGATCTCGAATTGCGCTGCGGCATAACGAAGCCACATCCGGTAAAGATCCAGATCCGCATTAGGATCAAATCCCTCTGAAGAATCGATCGGGGTCCGGGCATAAGCATTCAGGGATATTTCGGCATCCATGTCTTTCCCATCCGCAAGCGTATGGGAGAATCTCAATTCAGGGATGTATCTCATGCCGGCCCGCCACTCGTCATGATTAATAACCCAGACCGAGGCTTGCCCGTTAAACTCGATTTCACCTGCCATTGCATGCTCACCATATGGCAATGGGAGGAGCATGCATAGGGCGGATAACAGGAGCAGGATTTTCATAGGCTATTTTTCTAATGCACCGTAGTGGCAGAAAAAGTTAAGGGCATTTATGTTCCTTTTTACTATTTTCGTCACTAATATAACATTCATTTAGGATCGTCAACTCCTGTATGGCCTGGCAGGTAAGATCTATATTCTTGGTTTAATTTGCAAAAAATGTTAAAATAATTAATATTAATCCCCCGGGTTCCATGGGATTGAAGCGGTTTTTTCGAAATAAGCCTTTCCGGATGTACAGGAAAAAGAACAGAATCAAAAGGGATCAACTCCCTCTCGGAAATGAATAAAATCGATAATCGGAAATGAGATTCTATCATAATAATTACATTCATAATAATTACATCAAGAGATATGCCGCAAGAATAGTTGGTTGTCTTTTATTACTTTCATTTTTGTTCCTGATTCAATGCGGTTTGTCCACAGCCCAGTTTGAGGCCACAGGCGCCTTTGCAGGAAATCCTTCTTTTGAACACAAACCCCTTCAGGTACCGTCCTGGCAGTATCCGGAAGAGGGTGAAGGGGACCTGCTCATAGACAATTTCGAGTACTGGGATAGTCCTTATAATCATGGATGGAAACGATCAGAGCCTTCTTACCCAGTATTCGGATGGGGTATGGGATATGGTGCGATTTTTAATACTGTCCTGGATCCACAGGAAGGAAGCCGGGTTTTGGATGTATTTCGTCCGGCGTCCGCTTTTCTATTGGGGTACAGCTATGCAAGGCACTCGATTTTTTATGATTTTCACACTGTGTCGATTTCCGGGGACCTTTCTCCCATCCATTTTATTAATCTCAGTGACTTACCTGTACTCAGTTTTAAATTCAAGACTCCCTTTGCTTTGGAACCCTGGGAGACATTCGAACTGGATGTGTTTTGTTCAAATGCCAAGGGTTATAACATAGTCGTCAAGATTAAACCAATCCATCCCTCTTCTGATTCATCAATGGATTGTGATTATAATCCGACAGTGTCAGAATGGATAGAGCGTAGCGATCGACCCTCCATGACAGTGCAGATCGAGATCGGAAGGAATTTCAATGATGGGACATGGCATGTGATATGGCTGAATCTTCCTGAGATGGTAAAGAGAGCCGTGGATAAACATGATAGAATCAGCGAAACCAAAAAAAGCGATTGGTATATAACTCAGGCCGATCGAATCATGATCAGCGGACAGATGTTCCGTCTGGACAATATCATTTTCAGAAAGGAAGACTATTCCAGATATTCCAGCAGGGTCCGGGTTGATGTCTTTGAACTGGGCCCCCTCTATGCCCAAATTTTCGAGCCATATCGCTATCTTTTGATGGCGGATTACGGGGCGAATGATGAGATATCGAGTGTGAATAATTTTCTGCTGGATCCGAACAGTTTTATTCACGACCCGAATCAAATCCGGGATGCCTGGATTTCCGATCTGCTGGCACTCGATCCGGGTTATCACCTTATCGATCCCAATCATCCGCTGTACGATCCGGAGTATACCCGTCGATGGATGCCCGGGGACCCCAATTTCGGAAAGCCCGATCCCGTGGCTGAGCGTTATTTAAGGAAAGGTTTTTTCATTGATATCACCTGTCCCATTTTCTCGGATCCGGAATTCAGAATCGGGGGAGACAAAACAGTCCATCTCCGCAATCATGGCAGACTGGGATGGAATGCCACTATCAATGGTTTTGGATCTCATGCCGTCCAGGCATTTCTGGTGAAACCCCTGCCCATCGATCCATATGACGGGATGCCCACTTATATCATGAATCGACTATCAGCACTCCAGGCCATTGAAATCTTCGGCAAGGCCCATTTCGGTCCTGCTCAGAGTTTCGCCCTTGAATCCGCCCTCTGGAACGCAGGGGTGGAGTTCTGGCCCCACATCGCCTATTTCGACTATACACCACAGTATTTCGAAGATCTGATCGTGGCCCTGGAAGTCAGCAACCAGAACAAGGTGGAGAAGCTGGCCTTTCCCGTCTCAGTGGTCAATTATCCGGTTGAGAATCTCCCCCCGGAGGTGCAATCCAGGATATTCCCCAGGGTATTTGAAGTCGGTAAGGAAAATGAATGTACCATCATTTCTCTGGATGCGGATTGCTTTATCTTCTCTCTGGCCCAGTCTTACGGTAAGAGCCCTGCAACCACACATCTTCCGATGCTGCCGGGAAACCGGATCCGAACGGATCAGGACACCCTTAATTATCAGATGTACATCGAAGGGACCCATGGCTATCAATATGGCCCGTGGATTGAATGCAGTGTTGACCCCTCAAGTGGGGTGGGGCGTTTGACTCCGAAGTTCGAAGGGATACTCAGAACGGTAACCGTATGCACCGATATATTCGGGGCATCGGATATCGGTGCCAGAAGTATTCACTGTGTGAATCCCGGAACCTGGTTCAATCATCCTCCTATTGTTACTTCTCTACCCAATCCCAGGGTCATTCGGGCAGGGGAAGAGATCATCCTGAATGCAAGGGCAGAGGACCCCGACGGAGACGAGGTCTATGCATCATGTAATATCGGTTCCATAGGCCAGGTGGCTAACGGGGATACCATCTGGACTTTTCAGACCAATTTTCCGGGGATATACCGGCTTGAAATCATCTTTTTTGATATCCGAGGTGGATATGCGTCGGCCAGCATTACGATTGAGGTAGTTCCATGGTGGTCTTATTAGTCGGTCGTTCCGACAATGAGAAAATAACCGGACCTGTGAGTGCTTCCCGGTTTTAACTAATTCTTGGGGTTTAAATCAGAAAAATATCTATATGATTTAAACCGATCTTGGTTCTTGGGGATTCATAACCATTTGATTTTTTATAATTGATGTGACAAAATACATGTTCTTTTCTCGCATATTGTTTTTTGAAGGGATTGGTTTTATTTTTTCAGTTTGGATTTTTGTTTAAAAAGGAAGAAGAATTATGCTCTTGAGAGATATTTTTAAAAAAACGAACATCGCCTTCAGTTTTGAATTTTTTCCACCTAAAACGGAAGAGGCATGGGAGAGACTTTTCCTCACCATCTCACATCTGATGCCTTTGAAGCCCTCCTGGGTAAGTGTGACCTATGGAGCAGGGGGATCGACCCGTGGTCACACCCATGACCTGGTGGTTAGGATCAAGAAAGAGACGGATTTGACTGTGGTATCACATTTGACTTGTGTGGGTTCGAGCCGGGAAGAAATCCGATCCATTCTTGAAAGATACAATGAAAATGGTATTAAAAATATCCTGGCCTTGCGAGGTGATCCGCCTAAAGGACAGGAAAAATGGATCCAGAGCGAGGAGGGTTTTAACCATGCCGCAGATCTGGTTTCATTTATCAAGAGACATTTTCCCCACATGGGAATCGGCGTGGCCGGGTTTCCCGAAGGGCATCCGGATACACCGAATAGACTCAAGGAGATGGAATACCTGAAGGCCAAGGTTGATGCAGGTGCGGATTATATAATAACCCAGCTCTTTTTTGACAACCGGGACTTTTATGATTTTTGCGATCGATGTGAACTTGCAGGCATCCACGTTCCGATCATTGCGGGGATCATGCCCATTACCACGCTTCATGGCATGATCCGCATCGCTGAAGTGGCCGGCGGTGCTCGATTACCGGCGCCTCTCTTGAAGGCGGTGGAAAGGGCAAAGAGTGATGAATTTGTCGAAAAGGTGGGTGTCCATTGGGCTACGGAACAGGTGCGCGATCTGATTCACAATAAGGTCAAGGGCATCCATTTTTACACGCTGAATTGTTCAAAGGCATCCCTAAGAATATATGAATCTTTGGGTGTCAAGGATTCGATCCAGCTTTCGACATAGGACGAATTAAAAAGCCAGCATATCCTTATCTAACATGAGATTTTTTACATGATTCTCAGGAATAATTACCCCCTGTTATCCGGTGACCCCTTTTGCTTTGTTCGCTTTGCAGATTTCAAAGTATCCCTTGATTTTTTCCGAAAAAGAGATGAATTGCTTCGTTGCTGTGACTAAGACAATGGATTGTCTGCAAAAAAAGATAACCCATACCTTAGGATGTAGTCAAAACCTATTTAAAATATGCTACATACCCTTCTTTCTTGAGTTTTGTTGTAAAACCGGCGTCATGCCCAAAGAAGGGATACGTGGCTTGCCATTTGCCTTCACGGCGGTCATATCCGACAATGCACATGGTGTCTTTGCCTGTCTTTTGGTTAAGTCTTTGAAAAACATTCTTTGGCCATATCAGTTGTTGGCTATACTGAATAGTGAGCATCTCATACAAAGAATAAAAGTCGAGCAGATTCATTCCGGGGAAAAGATCTTCTGCCGGATTAAATCCCGAAGTGGAGCTGATAAAAGGAAACCTAAGATCTATATTGTCGGGCTTATCCTGACTTACATATACCAGCCAACCCCTGACTAAAGAGAAAGAAAAATCCCCTTGATCCGATGGCGCCAAAGTCAGCCAGCTTAAGGTTTTAGGCTGATAAGCCTGTATTTTTACAATTGGCACATTGTTATCCATCAGATAACCCCATTCAAGCCCCTGGGGAAAACTCACCAAATTTAACCCTGGGTACAGGGTAAGCAATTCCATATATTCGTAGGCCCCCATATCGGGTTTCCCATTAATAATTCTAGGATTGCCATCTTTGTCGGTTGGAGGCAGTGTGGGTGCGTTGGGGTCACCGGCATCAATACAGGGTGAAGCAAACCACAAGCGGTAATCTCCTGCATTTGGGTCAATGAATAAGGGTTCGGCATTTATATTATGCGCCGTATTAGGATCACCATAGCCACCCTGGATATCTGAATATGTAATGATGACAGTGCTACCACTGATTTCATCCGGTAAGTTACCCCAAAGGACGCAATTGGTTATGGCAGGTGAATCGAAATTGCAGTAAATCCCGCCACCATTATAATTGGCAGTGTTGTCGCTGATCGTGCAATTAATGATGCCCGGTGATGAGCTTTTACATGCAATTCCCCCCCCATAGTTCGCTAAATTTTGTATAATAGTACAATTGGTAATAGTCGGTGAGGATTCAAAGCAACGAATACCACCCCCACAACCCTTAGCCAGATTTTCTCTGATAATGCAATTAATGATGTTCGGCGAAGAGTTATTCGTGCAATATATCCCTCCTCCGAAGCAAGTCTTATTTTTAATGATGTTACAATTAATTATATTCGGGGAGGAATTATAACAAACTATTCCACCGCCGGTATTATCTGTATCATAAGAAGTCAAATTATTGCTGATCGTGCAATTGTTTATGGTTGGCGAAGAATTACCGCAAAAAATTCCACCGCCATGGTCAGCCGAATTATTTTTAATAATGCAATTGGTTATGGTCGGTGAAGCATTCCTGCAATGGATTCCGCCGCCATTATTATCAATTCCATTTTCAATTGTAAATCCCGCAAGGACAGCATCTGATGTTTCACCCCAATGTAAATAAAAAACCTGGCATTCCCCGGAGTTTGCATCAATAAAACAACAGGAGGCATCTTTTGTTGCAGTTTCATAAGTTGTATGTGTCCCGTCATCTGAGGCCAGCCTAATATTCTTTCCAAAATAGTCTATTGTATTTATAATGCTGTAAACTCCATATTTTACTAAAACTGTATCTCCATCCATAGCTGCATTGATACCTGCTTGAATGGTAGATTT
>JBLIRM010000079.1:0-13889 GCA_049472295.1 bacterium
AGTCAATAACCACCCGTAAAAAAGGTGGCTTGTTTTGCACCCTTAAAGGGTGTGCTTTATATTCTTGTCATTGTGAGAAGGCCGAAGGCCGACGTGGCAATCTCTTTTCATGTCATAGCGAGCCATGTTATATCAAGCCAATCTGAGATTGCTTCGGGCTGCGCCCTCGCAATGACAAAAAATACGCCCTATCAATGACTTTGTAATTATCTGATTGCAATTTGTTATTATGTTCATTTGGTTCAAATAAAAACAGGATAAAAAATGGAATTAGCCGAAAATAAATTAGGGATTCTTTCACTTTATCATCAACTTGCATCCATTTTCGCATTCGATTTCGAGTGGCAAGTGAGATATTGGTTGTGAATGGGATGAGATTAAATCTAACTCTATCTGAAAAAGACCGACATGAAAGCAAACGGAAGGTTAAAAAATCAATTCGTGAGAAAAATAAAGGACTCACACAAAAGATTCAAAGAAAAACCCTCAGATCATCAATACCTTTTAAGAGATCTGATCACTCGTATCTCCACAGATTTTATAAATCTGCCATTAGACAAAATTGACCAAGGCATACATTCAGCCCTCAAGTCAACCGGAGAGTTTGCCGGTGTGGATAGAAGCTATTTATTTCTTCTCTCAGAGGATGGGGGGCGATTCATAAATACTCATGAATGGAGTACAAAGGAAGTGGAATCCCAAAAGCACAAAATTCAGGACGCCCCTATCGAATCCTTTGCCTGGTCTATGAAAAAGATCCATAATCTGGAAATGATCCATATCCCAAGTGTGGCTCACCTCCCAGCCGAAGCAGAAGCCGAAAAAATGGAACTCCTGGCACACGGTATCAAATCATTGGTTTCGGTTCCAATCGTTTTTGGCGGAAAGTGTATAGGTATGCTGGGCTTTGATTCAATAAAAACGGAAAGGGAATGGCCTGAGGAAATCCTTTCCCTGCTTAAGATTATGGGGAATATGATCTCCAACTTGTTGGACCGCAAGCAGAAGGAGGAAGCATTAAATGACAGGGAAGAAAAGTACCGGAATGTGGTGGAAAACTCCAGTGATGGTATTTGTATCGTGCAAGATGACCACGTTAAATTCGTCAACCAGCAATCCATCAACCTCATTGGTTATTCAGCAGAAGAACTCACTGATACACCCTTTATAAATTATATCCACCCTGATGAGTTACAAATGGTAATATCAAAATATATGAGCTTCATGTGCAGAGAGATGGATCATCTCAAATTTGAAACCGTATTAGTCCATAAAAACGGAAATGATGTCACCGTAGAAATGAATGTGAGCCCGACCAGTTATAATGGGAACAGGGCTGCATTGGTTTTTATCCGTAATATGAGAGAAAGAAAGCTGGCGGAACAGAAAATAAGGAAAAGCGAGGCAAGGCTCAAGGCAGCACAGAAAATCGGCAAAATCGGGGTTTGGGAATTGGATGTAAAATCCAGGGAAATTTTCTGGTCGGATCAAGTATTTCAACTCTTTGAACGTGATCCAGTGATAGGCCCACCCAATTACCAAGAACACCTGTCATATTTTTTCCCAAAAGATATAAAACATTTTCGAGATTGTATCCAAAAAGCCATCAAAACCGGCAATAAGATAACAATGGATTGCTCTTTGCGACTGCCCTCGGGTCAATCTGTATATTATGAGAACATCATCAATCCAATCCGAGATCAAAACGGAAGTGTTTTAAATGTGATTGGAACAGTTCAGGATATGACGGAATACAAAAACGCAGAAGAATCATTACGAAAATCAGAACAAAGGTACCGCGATTTAGTGGAAAATATTAATGAATCCATTTATAGTCTTGATAAAAAAGGGGAAATGACGTATATCAGTCCTGCGGTCAAATCATTATTGGGGTATACCCCTTCAGAGATAATCGGCAGATCTTTTACAGAATTCATTCATCCTGAGGATCTTCCTAACTGTGTCAAAAATTTTCAGAAGGCACTGATGAATCGAAATGTATCCGGTGAATATCGAGTTCTATCAAAATCCGGAGAAATCCGATGGATCCATACCAATACCAAACCTGTGTTCATGGAAAAACAAATCATTGGAATTCATGGGATCTTATCGGATATTTCGGATCAAAAAAAGGCAGAACAGGCCCTTCGGAAAAGCGAAGAGAAGTACAGGCTGATGAGCGAAAATATCCCTGTTGCTGTCTATTCAGCCCAGCCGGATGAATATTTCAAAACGTTTTTTGTCACAGGGAAAATCAGGCAATTGACAGGTTATTCTCCAAAACAATTCAAAGATGATCCAAGATTATTTTCAAGGATCATTCATCCGGATGACATGGATTATGTGTGTAACCGGATGAAAGAGCACTATAAAAACCGCAGCAAAAGACAAATCCATTTGGAATATCGAATCATAAAAAGGGATGATCAGATCAAGTGGGTGAAGGACCGCGCCACATGCATACTTGATAAAGACGAAAAAACCTTTAGAATCAATGGATTTTTAGAGGATATCACCACGCAAAAAAATGCAGAAAAGGCCTTACAGGATTCGGAAAAGAAATTTAAGGCATTGGCGGAGAACTCACCGAACATGATCTTTATGCATAAAAGGGGAAGTATTGTATATGTCAATAAGAGATGCGAAGAGATTATGGGATATAAAAAAGGGGAATTCTATTCTTCCGGCTTTGATTTTCAATGTTTAGTGGCACCTGAAGATCGACAGATTGTGATGCAAAATTTAAAAAAGCACATGAAGGGCCAGGAAGTCCCACCGGTTGAGTATACTATACTGACAAAAGCAGGCAGAAGAATCGAAGCGATCCTTACCACGAGATTGTTAGACTATGAAAACGAAAGGGCGATCCTGGGAATCATCACCGATATTACCGAACAAAAAAAATTCGAAAAAGAGCTCCATTTGGCCAAGTGCAACCTGGAATATCTGATTCAATCGGTCCCTTCCGTGATATATCGCTGTGAAAATTCCGGTAAATATATTCCGACATATATCAGTGATAATCTGTTCAGGGTGCTTGGTTATACTCCAAAGGAGTTTTTGTCCGATCCGAAATTTTGGCAGAAGCATATTCATCCGGAGGATGTTTCAGGAATTCTGAAAAATCTGGAAGACATTTCTATCAAAGATACCATCATTCAAGAGTACCGTTTTCTGCACAAGAATGGCACATATCGCTGGCTAAGTGATGATTGCCGGCTAATTTATGACCAGAAGGGGAATCCTGTCGAAATCGTCGGATCCTTTATCGATATTACGGACAAAAAATATCTGGAGGAGCAGTTCCTCCAATCTCAAAAGATGGAAGCGGTGGGGAGACTGGCCGGAGGTATTGCCCATGATTTTAATAATCTCCTTCAATCGATTATTGGATATTGTGATCTGATTCTCTTAGATCACAAGGCAGGGTGCAATCCCGGCCTTTATGAAAAGGACATAGAACAAATAAAGAAGGCCGGTCACAGAGCAGCCTCTCTCACAAGACAGCTTTTGGCATTCAGCCGAAAACAGGAGCTTAAACCGGTATTCATCAACCTCAATATGGTAATCTCCGAATTGACCAAAATGCTCAGGCGTCTGATTGGCGAAGATATTACATTAAAGACCATCCTGGATCCCGAGTTGAAAACAGTAAAGGCCGATCAGACTCAGATCGAGCAGGTGATCATGAATCTGGCAGTCAATGCCAGGGATGCAATGACCGACGGGGGCAGATTAAAAATTCAAACACAAAATGTCATTCTGGAGGAAAAGGATTCTTCTCATGTATCCGATGCCAGACCGGGTGAATTTATATGCCTGTGCGTGGAGGATTCCGGCACCGGGATTGAAAAGGAAGTGATGAAACATATTTTCGAACCCTTCTTCAGCACCAAGAAAAAAGGAGAAGGCACAGGGCTCGGGCTGCCTACGGTCTATGGAATCATCAAACAGCATGAGGGTTGGATCGATATTGACAGTCAAACAGGAAAAGGCACTATATTTAAGATTTATCTGCCCTGTTACTCTTTAAAATTAGAAGATCAAGCCTCCGAGGACATCCCCATATCCGATCTAAAAGGAAATGGCGAGAGGCTCCTGCTGGTTGAGGATGAAGCAGGTGTGCGTCAATTTACAAAAAGGGCGCTCCAAAATGCCGGATATCAGGTATTTGAGGCGTCCTGCGTGCAAGAGGGTTTGGAAATCATCAAAAGGGAGAAGGGACGTTTTGACTTACTATTGAGTGATGTGGTCTTGCCGGATCAAAGCGGTCTCATCCTTATGCATCAAATTAGGATGATGAATCCTTCGATTCGGATTATCATGTGCAGCGGCTATACCGATCAAAAATCCCAATGGGAATTAATCCATACCCAGGGCATCCATTTTATTCAAAAACCCTATCCCTTATTGGATCTTCTACAATGCATCAAAACCTCTTTACAGGCATGTCTTGTAAAATAATATCTAAGTCAATCCATTTTTATCTCCTTTCCGGATTGCTTTGTCACTTAAGTTCCTCCTAATGACAGTCTTCCTTCGATCACAACTGAGCATGATACGATAGACTACAAATCAACAAAATCATTTTCCGTCCCCAATCATTCTCTCTATTTCATCCGATAAAACATGAAAGATACTATTATAAAAGGGGGTATGACAAATGTACTCTATTCTTACTGTAGATGATGAAAAAGCGATCTGTGAAATGATTGCCAGTTTTATGGAAAGGAAGGGATACAAGGTTAAGACTGCTCTATCCGGGGAAGATGCTCTCAAATCAATCGGAAATGAGAAACCCGACCTGGTGCTTCTGGATTTGCATATGCCCGGGATAGGGGGAGAAGGGACATTAAAGGAGATAAAAAAACAGTACAAAGATATTCCGGTCATCATCCTAACAGTTAATAATACTCCCCAAAAGGCAATAGAACTTCTGAAATTAGGCGCCATGGATTATATGGCAAAACCCATAGATCTGGATTGCCTGGAAAAAAATATCTCTGTCTGGCAATCTTTATCTAATGGGACATTTCAATAATGAAATCTCAGATCTTAACGCGGCATAATCGATCCGCTTCCTTGAGCAGGGTCGGGATGCGATACTTGCCATGCATCCTGAGGATATAATCTGCAGCAATCTTCCGGTCCATCCCTGCTGCAGTAATAAATAAGGGCCGTTTGCTCCTGCCGCGGAAAACCTGTAACGCTGATTCAGAGCCCTTAAACCTGCTTTTTGCCACACCGATCACCGGAACCGATTCATTCAATGCCTTGAATAGATAAGCACCCAAACCAGGTAATTGATTCTCTCCCAGCCAGGCATATCCATCAATGACTACCGCATCCAGGGGTACGTTCACTTTGTTCAGCACCCGAAGAAGGCATGGGAGTTCACGCCGGTAAAACCGCCCAGGTTCATATGGCCTGACATTTTCAATCTCTTCCTTAATCTGCCTTATACTTAGATGATCACACCAGCCTTTAAACAACACACAGGCAGCAACGGCATGGGTGCTTTTGTAATAGACATCCATACAGGCAATCATAAAGCCTCCCGGATTCCTCTGATGGTCTCATCAGAACCCGAACAAATATCCCATGTAATACTTTAACACAATCAAAGGTATGTTTCTCCTGAACTATACTTTTTCATGAGACTTCCTTATAATGGACCCCTGTTTTATGATGGAAATGACTTTTTATGAGCCTATCTTTATTTTATCCAAAAAAAATCAAATGAATGATCAGGGGATCTTTCTATGATTCCAAAATATAAGGCCATACTCTTCGACATGGACGGGGTGATTGTGGATTCCATGCCCTATCACTATGATTCATGGCTGCAGATTTTTCAATCCCTTGGCATCTATGTGGATAAAACGGAGATATACCAGAGGGAGGGGGAACGGGGTCTTGTCACCCTGTCGGAAATACTTGGTGCAAACGGAAAAGATCTTTCTTTTGCAGACAGGGAGAGATTGCTTCGGGAAAAGGAGATCATCTTTAAAAAAATGGCATCACCGCGTCTTTTTCCAGGGGTCGAGGTTTTAATCCGGGACCTCAAAAGGGAAGGATATGCCCTGGGTCTGGTTACAGGGACTTCCAGGGGGGAGATCGACTCCGTGCTGCCTGCGCGCTTGATCCGCACCTTCGATGTCATTGTCACAGGGGACAGCTTGGAAAGGGGCAAACCTTCACCCGACCCTTATCTGAAGGCTATGGCTGTTCTAGGGATCGAACCGTCTGATGCTATGGTAATCGAGAATGCGCCATATGGGATCCGATCGGCCAAAAGCGCGGGCATATACTGTATCGCCATAACGACTTCGCTTCCGAAGTCCTATCTTAAAGAAGCCGATCTGGTTTGCGATTCTTTGGAGGAAGTGAGAAGCCTAATCCCTGGTCATGGATTGGGCTTCGAGGTCTCTGAGTGAAACGGAGGGTTTGTAGCCCAGTTTTCTGGCCTTTTCAAAATATTCAACAAAGAGGTCTGGCTGATCATCCAGGAAATAACACAAGGCCAATTCCGCATAAAGCATCGGGTTGTTTTCATTCAATTCCCGGGCCCTCTTCATGATTTCAATGGCCTTATCAATATCCCCAATCTGGCGGTATTTGCTTCCCAGCTCAATAAGATCACCGGATGTTACTGCCTTTTTCTCAATGGCTTTTTCTAGGCCGGCAATATCCGTTTCCAATTGCCGCCGCAGGGCCTTGGTCTCCTCCGATTCAGGTCCGGAAACGGAGATCAGCGTACCCCTCACCCCTTTCATATACTCGGCCCAGATCTGATTCTGAAGCATGGTATTGATCGGCTTCCCAAGGGATTCGGCAAACTTTACGTAATACATTGCATCCTTGAAATTGCCCACCAGATAACTGTCCATTGCCAGATTTTCCAAAACCCTTCCGGTATTGGGGTCGATCTGGAAGACCTTTCGATATGCCCCGATGGCCTCCGGAAACCTTTCCTGCTGATCATAAATAATGGCCATATTGTAATAAGCCTGGGCGAAATCGGGCTTTTCCTGTGCGGCTTTCTGAAACTCAGCCAATGCCTTTACAGAATCGCCCTGATCATAAAAGGAAATGCCGGACTGGAAATGCTCATCCGCAGTCTCTGATGCGAGGCTGATCAAAGGGAAAGTCAAAAGAATGAAAAACAGGATCAGGATAATTGGTCTTTTTCTTGGTATCATAATGGATTATGATTTTAAAAGTTTTTTTGAACCGGTCAATTCTAAAAAAAGTATATCCCAAAAAAGTCAAACATGTCAACATAGGACTCCAAAAATAACATTTTTCCTTACAGGCATATCGATTGCTTAAACCGTTCCAGTCTGCTATATTGTCTCAGATATTGATTCCCTTTTTAAAAGGGGCTGCAAGGTGAATTGACTAACTATAACTTATAAGGATTGACTCGACCTGCAAGGTCGATTTCAATCCATTGTTCAACAAGCCCGGAGCGGCTTATTTGAACATATTGATGGCATTCACCATATTATCCATGACACATACCATGAAGAAAAAATCATACCCCGCATTTCTGCTCCTGACCATGCTCCTTTTTTTGTTTCTTTTTTTCACTGCATTCGATCACTTTGCTTCGGCAGGGAAAGAACCAGAGGAGAATGATCTGATTTATCTTGTCCAGGTCGCAGGTGAGATCGACCTTGGTCTGGCACCCTTTATCAAAAGGGTGGTGGATGAAGCGGACCACGAAAGGATATCGGCACTCATCCTGGAGATCAATACCTTTGGGGGCCGTCTGGATGCAGCAGTTCAGATCAGGGATTCATTGCTCAATGCCAGCACCTTGACTGTGGCATATATTAATGAACGTGCGATCTCTGCCGGGGCACTGATTTCCCTGGCGTGTCAGAGGATTGTCATGGCCCCCGGAGCCACCATCGGGGCGGCCACACCGATCTCCGTCGATCGTTTCAGCCAGAAGGTAAGCCCTGCGAGCGAAAAGGTCATTTCGTATTTTCGAAAGGAGATGAAGGCCACTGCGGAAAAAAATGGCCGACCCACGATCCTCGCCGAAGCCATGGTGGATCCTGACGTGGTGATAGAGGGCCTGAGCGAGAAAGGAAAACTATTGACCCTGACCACTTCGGAGGCCATCCAGAATAAACTGGCTGATTTTGAAGTATCCGGCGGGATAGAGGCGGTTCTGTCGGCCCTTCATCTTTCCAAGGGGAATATTGTGACTCAAAAACCCAATTGGGCTGAAAGGTTCCTTCGTGTTATCAGTGGCAGCTTGCTGAGTTCTCTCCTTCTGGCCATCGGAATGCTCGGACTTTTCCTGGAATTCAGGACCCCCACATGGGGAATTGCCGGAACAGCCGGAATCATCTGCCTGATCCTCTTTTTCTGGGGGCACTGGGTCCTTCAGTTGGTGGGATGGGAGGAGATCCTTCTCCTGGCCATAGGTCTCTCCTTGCTGATCCTGGAGGCATTCATACCTGGATTCGGTATCCCAGGCATCCTCGGCATCCTTGTCCTGGCCTTTGCATTCACCCTGAGCCTCGTGGGCAGGCATCCCAGTGCAGCAGAGCTGTGGAGTGCCGTATCCCATATCTCCATCGTATTCTTTTTTGTACTGATAATCTTTATAATATCCGTCAAATCTCTTGCCAAGACCAGGGCAGCCCAGCGGTTTGTACTCCATACAAAGACCGAATCGGCCCCTGAATTTGAAAGCAAAACACCCATCACCGGAGCAGTATCTCCAGAGCAAAAAGGTGAAATGCCCAAAAAAGAAAAGGGATCAAACCTTGGTCGTGAAGGGATTGCCTATACGAATCTCCGGCCTGCAGGCAAGGGGATATTCGGTGGAGAACGTTTAAATGTGGTCACTGAAGGAGATTTTATTGAAAAGGATACCCCCATCCGAATCTCCCGGATAGAGGGTTCAAAGATCATTGTCCAAAAGATAAAGGAGAAAAAAAAGGAATGATGGACTGGCCTTTATTCATAGCAATGATGATGTTCATGGGCATGGTATTCCTGCTCCTGGAGATCTTTGTGGTTCCCGGATTCGGGCCTGTAGGGATTTTGGCCATTGCGTTTTTGGGCATAGGCACCTATCTGGCCTGGGTAAAACTGAGTTTCTTATGGGGGCTTGGAGTCACACTGGCCAGCATCCTATCCCTTTTTATCTCCATTGTAATCCTGAAGAAAAGCGGCGCTGCCGATCGATTCGTACTCGGCAAAAGCATCGCAAACAAAACCGGAGATGATACTTCAAAGAGGTCCAAAAGCGAAGAACTCACATACACAGGTATCCGGATAGGCGAAACCGGTTTGGCCCTATCCGATCTGCGACCTTCGGGTATCGGGGAATTCGGGGACAAACGTGTGAATGTCATTGCAGACGGTATTTACATCAAGAGAAACACGTCCGTGAAAATCGTGCGCATCGAAGGAAACCGGGTATTTGTAGAGGAGGTTTGAAAAAATCAAAAGATATATTTCCGATGCAAAGAGGGAGGCAATTGGAAAGCGCTGCAACGAGTTACGAGTATCAAAGTTAAGCCTTCTTATCTTTGCGAGATGAATTATTGGGAATGAAACACAAAGATCAATTCTGGTTAGGAGGAAGGTATGATGGTCATTAATATTTTTCCAATTTTTATCCTTGGCTTTATCATCGCCCTTTTGGTTCTGTTCCTCTATCTGATTCCGGTCCCTCTATGGATAGCGGCCTGGTCTTCAGGTGCCTATGTGGGATTAACGAACCTTGTCGGGATGCGTTTTCGAAGGGTCCCGCCTTCAGTGATTGTCAATGCAAGAATCAGTGCAGTGAAGGCAGGTCTGAATATTGTTGTGAATGACCTGGAGGCATTATACCTGGCAGGTGGCCATGTAGGATCCGTAGTCAAGGCCCTTATCTCGGCAGACAAGGCAAATATCGAGATGAGTTTCGCCATCGCTTCGGGTATCGATCTGGCAGGCAGGGATGTGCTTGAAGCCGTAAAGATGAGCGTTATCCCGAAGGTCATAGAGACCCCTGTCGTAGCCGCAGTGGCAAAGGATGGGATTCAGGTCATGGCCAAGTCCAGGGTGACGGTCAGGGCAAATATGGAACGTCTGGTGGGAGGGGCTGGAGAGCAAACCATCATCGCCAGGGTCGGGGAGGGTATAGTCACCACGATCGGATCTTCCAAGTCCTATAAAGACGTCCTTGAAAATCCGGATACCATATCCCGCACAGTATTGGCCAAAGGGCTCGATTCCGGGACCGCATTTGAGATCCTCTCCATAGATATCGCGGATGTGGATGTGGGAGAAAACATCGGTGCCAGGCTGCAGACCAAACAAGCTACTGCAGACAAAGAGATAGCCCAGGCACATGCTGAAAGCCGGCGCGCATTGGCCGTGGCAGCGGAACAGGAGATGAAGGCAAAGGTTCAAGAGATGAAGGCAAAGGTAATAGAGGCAGAGTCCGAGGTCCCCCTCGCCATGGCCGAGGCCTTCCGAAAGGGGAACATGGGGATCATGGATTATTATAACCTGAAAAATATTTCTGCGGACACGGATATGCGGGAATCCATCTCCAAAATCGGGGGAGAAAAGGCAATGCCTCCGGAAGGCCATCCCAAGCCGAAAGATGAGGAGAAGGATAAGTAACATGGATCGAATCATTACCATAATCATCATCCTTTATATATTCAAAAAATTCTATGAGGCCTTTTCTGGAGATCAGGGGGAAAAAAGGGGAAGCACGCCACATCCACCCTTACCCGGAACCCAACGGCCATCTCCCTCCACAACGGCTAAAGATCAAACAGGGCATTTCCCTCCTGTTGCTCCCAAAGGACGTCAGGATATCCGGCAGGTCCTGACAGAGTTCAAAAAGGCCCAGGAAATGGACAAGGAGAGGCAGGGATTACAGGGGATTCCGAGACAGAGGATGACCCCGATAAAGGCCGAAAGGGAAAAAACACAGGCTCAGGAAGAGGGTATTTCCGTTCAAAAAAGGGAACCTAAAGGTATGCATGATAAGGGCCCCCATTCTGCACCCAAAGTAGTTTCGAAGGATAATAGGGAAATTACGGATATAATCTCCTTTGACGAGCCCGGATTATTCCTGCAAGGGATCATCCTGGCTGAGGTCCTTCGGCCTCCAGTGTCAAGGAGAAAGCATTTAATGCCCCCTTATCTAAGAGGGTAGCTTGTTTGTAGAAAGGTTTTGAAAAATATCAAAAGCATGCTGGTCCTCAGAAACATATTCCGTGATCCATGCCGCATAATGCCCTATCTCTGATAACAGGAGAATCTTTCGTTTCATCATTTGCGCATCAATGATCCGGCACATTCTTAAATAATGGGGGATCAAAAGGGCGTTGACATAAGGGATGGCATTTCTCTTACAATAGAGGGCAGCTTTCTTATCATCAATCAATAAATAATCCGCATTCAACATCTTAAAAAGTATGATGGCACTCCTCTCACCCTTGTGGAGCGAAACCGGCAGATCATTTTCCTTGATTTTCTTAACCATTATTGTACCTTCAGTGATCAGGCCCTTGATCAAACGGGAATCGATTGAATCAAACCGGATCTCTGCCTCTATGGTCTGCGTAATAAATAAACGGGCATTTTCACACAAGAGGCACAACAGACCGGCTTTGGCGAGCAAGATGAGTGAACTGCTGTCCGAGACAAAGGATTTTTCTTTAATATTTATAGCCATTAATCAGAGGCACCCATATATTTTTTAGATTTTTGATGATCGATAAACAAAGACCCCAATATACCTATATATTTTTCAATATATTATAAAAAATATATTCTTATATTTATTGACAACCATATATAAGATTGGGTATACTTAGAATAATGAAGTTCATGTTTCTATCATAAAAGATATAAAACCTATCATCAAAGTTTTTCTCATCCAAGTTTCATAGTCACAAGTTTCTATCACGTGATTGCAAAATTCAAGTCCTTATCATCATTAGATTCTGTCATATACAAATCAAAAGGAACAGTGAATTTTCAAAATTGACGGCCTTGTGGAAAGGATCAAATCAAATTCAAAGGCAGGATCGATCCCGGTTTAAAAGGTGAAAATATGAAAATGCCATACCGAATATTGTTGGTGGATGATGATAAAGATTTCAGGGAAGAATTCATCGAATATCTTGAAGAATATAAAATCACTGAAGCCTCAAGCGGTGAACAGGCACTCAATTTGATAGAAGAGCCAAATGAAATCGATTTGGTTATCCTTGATGTAATGATGCCCGGACTGAGTGGTACCGAGGTCTTAAAAAGGATGAAAAAGATGTCGCCGGATCTCGGCATTATCATCCTGACCGGTTATAGCTCCAAAGATATCATTATTGAAGCACTCAAAGGTCATGCAGACGATTATATAGAGAAACCGCTCCATATTGATCAGACCAAAAGGATTATTGAAAGGATACTGGAGTCAAAACAGGAGTCAATAGATATCGATGGCAGTGATATCACTGCCAAGGTGGAAAGAGTAAAGCGCTTTCTGGAAAGAAACTACAATAAAAAAGTCAGTTTAAAGGTTGCTGCTGAAACGGTTTGCCTTAGCCCAAAATACCTGAGTCGGATATTCAAAGAAAACACAGGCATAGGGTTCAACGAATTCAAACTGAAGATTAAAATTGAAAAGGCAAAGCATCTTCTGAACAAAGGCGGTTACAACATCAATCAGGTGGCGTATAAGTTGGGATACAAAAATACGGAATCCTTTATGAGGATGTTTAAAAGGAATACCGGTCATACCCCATCATATTTTAAAAAGAAAAACATGTTGGTCAAAAGGCTAAAAGGTGAAAAGAGTGTCAAAGCCTTCCAGCAAACAAACATTTGAAACAAAATGCACCAGGCAGACCACCTCTCTCGAAGAAGCTTTTCCTGAATTTAATATAGGGGCTTCTGAAGAGGGCATACAAGATTTTCCGGTCTGTCTGACATCCCATTTTCAAATACCTGAGGCATACACTTTCCTGAAAGAGGAGATATTCCCAAAGATTCTGAAAAACAGGGATCTGAAAGAACCTTTGAGAATATGGGTACCGGGATGTTCTACAGGGGAAGAGGTTTATTCCATTGCCATATCTCTTTATGAGTTTTTGGAATCAAAGCATATAAAGTGCCATGTTCAGATCTTCGGAACGGACATAACTGAAAGTTGCATCCAAAAAGCACAGGCGGGTGTATATTCAGAAAAGATACTGAAAGAAATTCCTCGAGAGCAACTCAGACTTTTTTTTGTCAAAATAACAGAGGGTTATAAAATCGTGAAACTCATCCGTGATATGTGCATCTTTGAAAGACAGGATATAACCAAGGATCCCCCGCTGTCCGATATGGACCTTATTATATGTCAGAATGTACTCATATCCATGGACGCCCTGTTACCGAAAAGGATACTTTCTACCCTGCACGATGCCCTGAAACCTGAAGGCTGTCTGATGTTCGGACCTTCAGAGGCTGCAGGGCGGTCGATGGGTCTGTCCAGGAAAATCTTAGAACTCAAAGAAGCAGAGAATGGACTTAGAAGAGACAGGGAGAGTTTTGAGCGGCTTGTTCATGAAAAGTCTGAGGAATTACTCTTGACCCAAAAAAAATTAGCGGATTCAAAGCGCCTCTCGGACCTGGGCGGTCTTTCGGCAACCATTGCACATGAGCTCCGAAATCCATTATCAGTGATTCGAACAGCAGCTTACAACATCAAAAAGAAGAGACAAAATCCTCTTATTGACAAACATCTGGCAAATATCGAAAAGAACCTATCCGAAAGCACCCAGATCATCAATAACCTCCTATTCTATTCACGGATAAAACTGCCCGGCTATAAAATGACAAATATTGATGAACTTCTCAATGAATCCATT
>JBLIRM010000008.1:0-23847 GCA_049472295.1 bacterium
ATTCTATAAAATAACACAACCAGATATTTTTTACATTATGTACATTATGGATTGTTATGCCTTTTGCTGCAATAGGCATAGATTCCCCTCACCTCTGAAAAGCCACAATCAATCCCTCAATGAGCATCTACGAAACGCTTAAGTCGGGAGAAGAAGATCAATCCTGTTTTAGAAGCAAAAGGCATGCCTGATTTGAATCAATAATCCGGCGAGAATTAAAAATTGGAGGGATCTTTTATTTATATAATTTTTACAAACACCTTTCTTTGGCGAGGCCCATCGAATTCACACAGAAATATGCCCTGCCATGTACCGAGTAACAGCTTTCCGTTTTCAACCAATACGGACTCCGAGGATCCGATGATACTGGCCTTGATATGAGCAGCGGAATTACCCTCCGTATGCTGGTATTTATCATCAAAAGGGACGATCTTTTCCAGTTCCTTTTTGATATCAAAAAACACATCAGGGTCCGCATTCTCATTGATCGTGACTGAAGCCGTTGTGTGAGGAATAAAAACGTAACATACACCCTCGGTCATCTTGCTATCTTTGACGGCTTCATTGACCTTTTGTGTAATATCTATAAAATCCGTTCGTGCTCTTGTAGCAATATTCAATATGATGACCATAATGCCCCTCTTTTCCGATCTCAAAGAAATATTGGAAAATACATCAATATATTCATACACACACCATAGGTCCGTAGGGCTTTAAAAGGAACAGAAATCAAGATAAAGAAAAAACAACCTGAAAAACAGACTGGTTTAGAAACGGTACAACAATCTCTATCCAAAAGAAAAAGTCAGAATAAACAGGGAAAAGTGTGATAACTACCAGACAAGTTCGTTTGATTTCAAACCTTTGACCATCAAAAGCGGCACCACAAATAAAAGACAGGTGCCCGCTTCCTCGAAGTCTATAATCTCACCGATTAGTTTTATGGCTTCCTCAAGTGTTTCATCATCCTGAACCACTGAAAATATGGTTTTATTATAATCGGATGTTTTGATGCTCTTCCTCAATCCCGCAAAGATAGGAATATCGTATGCCAGTTTGTGTCCCATGCCCACACTGTCAAGTATGGTCGCCCCGGTTATACCTACTTCCACAAAGACTTCCAGGATTTCATCCAGATGTTCTTCCTTATTCAGGACCAATACGAGAAGATTCATTGCAGACCCCTAATCAATGCTTGATTGTATGATTGACTTAAACAAAAATAGCTTATCATAAAAATTCGTTGTTGGTCAATGGAATTTAATTTTTTTATCACTCAATTGCTCTGAATACTTTGGATTTGAAAAAACTGTAGATGATCACGTGATTTGTCATAAACGGGATTAAATGGAAAAAGGCGGGATGAAGCGCAATAATCAAACATTTAAAGCCATTTAAAGGTCCTTTTGTGACAAACTATGTGAAACTGGAAAAAAGCAAAAATGAGATCAAAATCTCACGTAGCTTGTCATAAAATCATAGCGGATGGAATATTGGGCAGTTCTATTAGACAATTTTTATATACTAAGTAGATAGTAATAATCAAGCTTTTTAAAAACTTCAGATATTCTTTAAGCGCTTTATTAGTATATCCGCAGCTTCATTACTTGCCTCAAGTGCCCCCTTATTATCGTCCGCATCGCTGAGGCGCAATGACAGGTTATACAGGCTCGAAGCGGGCAGGATTTGCTTCAGAAAGACGCCGATTTATATCCACAGCCTCTTTTATAGCCTCAAGCGCCACCTCATTATCGCCCTCATCGCCCAGGTGGAGTTCGGGTATACAAAGCGGGAAGTAAGCGCACCCCGGGATTCCAAACCGCCCCCCAAGATAGTACGCCTGGTGCGCACCCCATTTGACGGAACCAGCAAAAAAATCGAGGAGGAGAAGGTAAAAAGAGAAAACGCAGTCGCCGTATCCGCAAACGGGGAAAGAGGGAATTTCAGCGACATGATAAAAAGGCTCGCAAAGCGCATGGCACGGAAAGAGGAAGAAGAGGAACGCAGAAGAAAGGAGGACGAGCGCCGCCGTTTCGCCCGGTTCACCTTACACAACCGGGTGGTTGACGACGACGTATATTACGACGAGCGCTTTTAACGCTTAAGTACGGGAAAGGGGGGCAGGATGCTGCATGCACTAACGCAGGACCGGGAGAACCTTAGCAGTTTTGAGGAAGAAAGGCCGATAATGAGACGTTTTCAGACAGTCAGGGCGGAATCGAAGCATGGGCCTGGTATGATCTTCCGGGCGCTAAAGGATCAGCTTACCATCAGGGGACTTATGGCATTATTTTATCTCATTTCGGTGGCCAGTGGAGCGGCGGGGTGAATTGCGGCTCCTGGTGCGTCTATTTGCTCAATTATCCATGGTTTAGCGGCAATGCCGTAAGTGCGAAGTTCGCCTGCGGCCATATATGCAGTTAATGTGAAGATTCTTATTAGATTACATCTTGGCTTTATACCGATAAATATATTAATATGTATAATAAAATTTAGTATTACTGATACGGAAAGGAGGGTCCATCATGCTCTCCGTTTTGTCAGTTGATGATGAATCAGATGTCCGCCAGTTGATCTCCGATTTTGTATCAAAAGAAGGTCATAAATTCAGGGGCGCCAAGTCCGGCGAGGAAGCAATCAGAATGATCGAGGAAGAAAAGCCAGATTTAGTATTCCTTGATTATAATATGCCGGGCATGGATGGCGAGGCCGCATTAAGAAAAATGATAGAAAATCATCCGGACCTTTTTGTGGTTATGGTTACGATTAATACAAACAAGCCAAAGGCAATGGAGCTTATGGTCAAAGGCGCTTCTGATTATATTACTAAACCCATAGATTTTCCCTATCTTTCAAGGATATTGTCCCTTCGGGAAATAATGATTGAGAAGCGTCAATCGACTTGCTGATTTTAATCTTCCTTTAAAGCCATTTTTTCGCCATTTTATGCTTGCCTTAAGCCCTATATTTGGAGTATATTTTGGAAAAAATTCAGTGGAATTTATGACAAACTACGTGGAATTTTATGACAAACTACGTGAGAAACTACAGATTTAAAAAAACATATTCAAGGCTTCCTGCAAAAACCTCTCCAGTTACGCCATTTTCAGGCAAAACACAACATGTAGTATCTGAATTTAATTTTTCATACAATATATTATTGACAGCCCAAAATGAGTGTGCTATAGTTCCGGATAGGTTTGGGGTGTCTTGACAATCACACTTTATACTGATTAAGGGGGGATTGATATGCGGATCATCGCCATTGCCAATCAAAAAGGCGGTTGCGGAAAGACTACAACCGCTATAAATCTTTCTGCCTGTTTGGCCAAGATTGGGAAGAAGGTCTTGCTGATCGATGTCGATCCGCAAGCCCATGCAACACTCGGTTTGGGCATAAAACCAGGGGATTTCGACTACAGTCTTTATGACATACTGACCAGTTTTAGCGGTGACCTGCAAGCAATTAAAGAAAGCATACTGAATATTTCGCCTAATCTTTCCCTGATCCCATCCGAGGTCATTCTCAGCGCTGCAGAGCAGAACCTTTCCCAGGCAAAGGAAAGGGAGTTTCGTCTCTCAAAAGCCATTGAACCCATAGCCAATGACTATGAATTCATTATCCTGGACTGTCCTCCCAGCATAGGACTACTCACTTTCAACGCACTTCTAGCGTGTAGTGAGGCGATTATTCCGATCGAGACAAGCTTTTTCTCGCTTCACGGCCTGGGTAAATTGATGGAGACGATCAGTCTTATCAACAGAAAGACCGGTCACAGAATCGAGGTCAATGCGCTGCCTACCATATTTGACCGCAGGACAAAGATTTCTGAAGAGGTGATGACAGAGATCAAGAGATGTTTCCAGGAGCATCATTTTAAAACAATAATCCGTGTCAATGTCAAATTGAAAGAGGCCGCCAGCTACGGACAGCCGATTACGGAATACTGTCCCAAATGCGCAGGGTATTACGATTATATGAATCTCTCGAACGAGGTCGAAAACATGGCCGCATTAAAAGCGGATTTCGCAAAGAAAAGGGTCGCGGCCAGACCCCCGAGAAAACTCGATTCCGGTGTATTATTCAGTATATATTCACCAGAGGCAAAGAATGTTTACCTTGCAGCGGATTTCAATGAATGGAAGCCTGAAAGAGAGCCTCTGTTCGATATCGAAGGCAATGGCGTTTGGCAGAGAATCGTAAACCTGAGACCCGGACGATATCAATATAAATTTGTTGTGGATGGCAAATGGATCAAAGATCCGACAAATCCCAGACTCCTGGACGGACCATTTGGAGAAAACTCCATTTGCGATATTGATAAATAACGACAGACTCATTATAATGATGCCATGGAGAAAAAGAGGAAATTAGGTCGAAGTTTGGATGATGTGGCTGATTTATGGCTCTCATCAGCACCTTTGCCCTCTGAAAATGCCGAAGATATCCAAAGAAGGCCCTCAGTTGTCAACGATTCCGACTCTTCTTATGGTTTCACAAGCAGAACCATTTCAATCATCTATCCCGAATTCCCTAAGGTAAAGGCTCTACTGCTCTCAAATTTTGCCCTGGAATTGGCCAAACAGGGTTACGGTTCATGTATACTGGATTATGAAACACAGGATTCACCCTTAAAACCTATCATCAATACCCTGATCCAGAGCTTTTCCAAAGTGGATGATAATGGTGATTCTTCCACCTCTCATCAGATCTTAAAACTCTACGGAATGCCAAGTATCCATTTCTTCTCAAAAACAGGTGAAAACCTTTTAAATACCACCATCCCCAAAACTGACGACAATCTATATTCCCGGCTCACAAACAGTGGATTAGAGGAATCGATCATCATCCTCTATCATCAGGACACCCTGGATATAATCAATGCAATGGATTATCCCCCACCGGTTGTTATGTTAGTCACAAAACCCCAAAAGGAATCGCTTCTCGTATGTTATGCCTATATCAAAACCATACTCAGGAAAAATCCACGTACAAGGATTTGGATCGTTATGGATGAGGTTCTGGACCGCGATGTGGCAGTCAAGGCATTTACATTATTGAACCAGATCATTATCCGCCGGCTTTCCCATGCCTATCACGAACCCAAATATCTGGGTTCCATTATCCATGATCAAACCCTTGGTATTTCATTGGCAACCCATTATCCGATCGTGCTTTCTGAACAACATTCCATTGCAAGGGATTGTCTGATCCGGATCACTGCAAATTTTATAAAAACATTGGAAAACCCGGATTGAGTTTATGGCCAAACTTCTGAAACCCATTACAATCTCAGATCATAAGTTTTTGTTGAAGATCTTTGCTCAATGTCTGAATGATTGGGATGAATGGCGGATTCTGGATCAAGAATTGGGGAGCCCCCAGAGAGGGACCATAGATCTATTAGCCGTAGATAAGGGAAAAAATCCCCTTTTGATTACCATCGGTCATATCAATGTCGAAGAAGGTCTCATTCGATGTTTAACCGGGTATAGATGGTTTAAAGAAAACCTTTCTATCCTCAAACGGGTTTTTCCTGCGCAGGAGATCACTCTCCAACTCCCCATCAAACTGGTTCTCCTTGCTGAACAAGTCATTCCCGAGGCCTCAAAATTGGCACAAGAGATCTCCAAGGTCCCCATTGATATTTATCGTTATACCTGTTTTGGCCCCAAAGAGGACCCCATGATCTATTTTGAGCCATTAAACTCTATTCCACCATTTCAGAAGAATGAAAAACCGGTTGCTCAGGCTGAAAGACCTGTCGAAGAAAAGGGTTTTGATATTGAAGGGATCAAAAAAAGACTCCGTTTAGAATTGTCCGATCTGGATGATCAAGAGATTGAAGAATTTCTCAATCTGGATCTGCCTTAGAGATTTTTTAAAGGGCCTTTCTTTATTATTTTTATCCATTGATTTTGTCAAATCCGTAATTTTCGTTGAAAAAAATCATCTTAAACATGCACTGCTTATTTAATAATTTTTGTCTGATGATCTTATTGTTGATTTAGGACGCCTGATTTTATATGATATTCGCCTGCATCCACTTTTAAGATAATAAGAATCTAATTTAAACCGGAGTGAAACAGGTTGGGAATGGAAACGAAAGAAAAAATTGCACAGGATTTTCAGCTCGATATCGAAAGCCTTTCTTTCGGAGGCATGGGGATTGGCCATCTCAACGGTCTGGTCGTATTCATGCCCCATACAGCCCCGGGTGAAAAGGTCATGGCCAGAGTGGTCACCCGGGAATCGGATTATCTCGTTGGGGCCCTGCAGAAGATCATTCATCCCTCTCCTATGCGTATCGAGCCAAAATGCCCATATTTTGGTGAATGCGGAGGTTGTCAATGGCAGCACCTGGATTATGACGAACAGCTCCGGCAGAAGGAATGGCTGGTCAAAGAGGCCTTTACCAGGATTGGCCATCTGGATACGGGACCAATCCATCCCTGTCTGCCGTCACCTTCGCCTTTCCATTACCGGCACAGGATGCAATTCAATATAAACCACAAGAATAAAACCCCTCATATCGGTCTTTATCGAAGGAAAACCCATTCCCTTGTGGATATTATGGAATGCCCTATTGCCCATCCCCTCATCAACAAGGTACTCAAAAACGGATGGGACTGGCTGGGCAAGACAGATGACAAGCACTTGCATGGTATGGATATCACAATCGATATCAAGGGGGAAAAGGTCATTCTGGTCTTGAGATATATCAAGGGATCCATAGAAGAAAAAAAGAAGGATTTTGCAATACTGCAGGATATGTGTCCGGAAATCACAGGGGCATTGATCCGCATCGAGACATACCGAAAGGCATCCTATGATACTGCAGGTGATCCTACCCTGGATCTTGTTTATGATGATGCTCAATACAAGATCGGTCCGGAGACATTTATCCAGGTGAATCTTAATGGAAACGAAATGCTCATTCGGAAGGTGCTGGATGCCATCCCTGAAAAAACTGAAAGGATACTCGAGCTTCATTGTGGTATGGGAAATTTTAGTATCCCAATTTCAAGGTCCTGCCAGGCATTATTCGGTATCGAAAGCAACCCTGAGCCTTACCGCTATGCACTGATAAATGCCCACAACAATCAAAGCCCCAATTGCCATTTTATTAAAAAAAGCGACATCAGGGGTTTGAAACAGATGATCAATTCCGGTTTGAATTTTTCTGTCCTGGTCATGGACCCGCCAAGATCGGGATGCAAGGATATCCTTTCTCTCATTGCCAATCTGAAGATTCCAAAGATTATATATGTTTCCTGCAATCCTTCAACCTTGGCCAGAGATCTCTCAATATTGGTGAAAGACCAGAATTATCATATAGAATATGTGCAACCGATCGATATGTTTCCGCAGACCTATCATGTGGAATGTGTGACTGTTCTTTCAAGGATATTTTGATTGATTGGGGTGATACATTGTCTGGCAAACCGACATTATTTCTTATAGACGGAAATTCTTACATATACCGGGCCTTTTATGCAATCCCGCACCTTTCCAATTCCCAAGGTTTTCCCACAAATGCCATCCTTGGTTTCACTAATATGCTCATCAAGGTCATCCGTGAGGACCAACCCGACTATTTCGCCGTGGCCTTTGATGTGAAAGGCCCAACCTTCAGGGAAGAGGCTTTCGAGGGCTATAAGATACACCGACCCAAAACCCCGCCCGATCTTCTCGTGCAGATCCCGTATATCAAAAAGATCGTTCAATCATTTAAGATACCTATCCTCGAATTACCGGGCTACGAGGCTGATGACGTCTTAGGGACCATCAGTGATCGCGGAAAGGGGGATTATGCAGTATATATTATTACCGGTGACAAGGATGCCTTCCAACTAATATCCGACTCCGTATTCGTGATTCGGGAACATAAGGAAAGGTCCCTCTATGATACGAAAAAGGTCATAGAAAGATATGGGGTGGAGCCTGCCCAGATCCCCGATCTCATGGGACTGATGGGTGACAAGATCGACAATATTCCAGGTGTGCCCGGGATCGGTGAAAAAAGGGCAAAAATACTCATTCAGGAATTCCATACCCTGGAAAATCTTTTAGAAAATCTGGACGGTATTACCTCACCGGCGCTGCAGCGCACATTAAAGGAGAACAAGGAACAGGCACTGATGAGCAAAAGGCTTGCCACCATACTGACGGATTGTCCGATTGAGATAGACTGGCCCTCCCTGAAAATGGGTGATCCCGATCATCAGACCCTGGTGGATATATTCAAGGAACTGGAATTCTCATCCCTGATGAGGCAATTTGCCCCAGCAGGCCGGCTTTCCGAGAAACAATACAGGATTATCCTTGACAGGGCGGAATTTGATGATCTCTGCTCCAGTTTGAAAAAATTCCCTGCCCTCTCCATTGATCTGGAGACCACCGATACGAGACCCATGTGGGCAGAGATCGTGGGTATCTCAATCTCTTTCGAGGATCATCACGCCTTTTATATCCCTATACGCCATTCATACCCCGATTGCCCGAAACAACTGGAGCCTGAATATGTTCTGAAATGTCTGAGGCCCATTCTGGAGGACCCGGGAATCAAGAAGTACGGCCAAAACATCAAATACGACATGATTTGTCTCTCACAGGCCGGTATCTCCATCCGAGGGCTCGGATTTGACACTATGGTCGCATCCTATGTGCTTAATCCCACAAAACACAATCACAACCTGACCCAGATCTCCCTTGAATATCTGGGTCATAAACCGATCTCCTATGAAGATGTGGCGGGCAAAGGCAAGCAGGCCAAACGATTCGACCAGGTGGAGATCGAGAAGGCGGGTGAATACAGTTGTGAGGATGCTGACCTTGCCTTTCTACTGACGAATCGTCTCAAACCCAGGATCGAGGAGGAGGGGCTGAGCGACCTCTATTACGGGCTGGAATTACCCATGATCGATGTTCTGGCTGCCATGGAACAAAACGGAGTCAGGATCGATACGGCCATGCTCTTCGATCTCTCCAAGGAACTGGGGCTGGAACTGGAAGGCATCTCAGATCGGATCTTCAGTCTATCCGGAGAAAACTTTAATATCGATTCCCCGAAACAGCTCTCCCATATACTTTTTGAAAAACTCGGACTTCCTCCCATCAAAAGGACAAAAACCGGACTCTCCACAAATGTGGATGTGCTGATGACTCTTGCCGCCATGGGACACGAACTGCCGAGGGTGATACTGGAATACCGGCAGATCAAGAAAATAAAATCTACCTATGTGGATGCGCTTCCCTGTCTCGTCCATCCGAAGAGCAATCGGGTGCATACCTCCTTCAACCAGACGGTCACTGCAACAGGCCGTCTGAGCAGCAGCGATCCGAACCTGCAGAATATTCCCATCCGCACTGAATTGGGCCGAAGGGTCCGTCAGGCATTTATCCCGGAAAAGGGTGACCTGATCCTCTCTGCGGACTATTCACAGATCGAACTTCGCATTCTGGCCCACCTCTCTCAAGACCCGATCCTGATCAAGGCATTTCTCGAGGGGGAAGATGTGCATACGCGCACAGCATGTGAGATTTTCGGTTTGACACCCGATCAGGTGAGCAAAGAGATGAGAAGACGGGCCAAAACCGTCAATTTCGGGATCATTTACGGCATGAGCGGATACGGGCTCTCTCAGGACCTGGGTGTGGATCAGTCTACTGCCCAGGAGTATATCGATCACTATTTTGAACGATATGCAGGTGTAAAATCCTATATCGATCAATTACTTGAAGAGGCAAGGGAAAAGGGATTTGTCAGTACGCTATTCAGCCGGCGCAGATTTATAAAGGAACTCGACTCACCGAACCGGAATATCCGGCAGATGGCGGAACGTATGGCTATCAACTCCCCCATCCAGGGTTCTGCTGCGGATCTCATCAAGCAGGCCATGATTCGTCTTTATCCCAGGCTGAAGAGGGATCTGCCTGATACCAAGCTCATACTTCAGATCCATGATGAACTCCTTCTGGAGGTCAGTGAAAGGGATGTGGATAAGGCATCAAAGATGGTCAGGGAGGAGATGGAAGGGGCAATACAGCTCTCCATTCCGGTGAGGGTTGACATCAATACAGGAAAAAGCTGGGCCGAGGCCCATTAGATTTGGAATCGAGGTGGTCCGTGAGAGAATCGAGGTCCCTTTTGGACAGAAAAAAAATCAGCCACCTTATTGACAGGCTTCATCTTGATAAGCTTTCCCTTCGAATCATATTCTTCCTTACACAGCATGCGGATCTGCCGTTCTTTGGAAGGATCATTCGATTTTTCGGTGATATTTATACGAGATATTTGATCCACGGTGAAATACTGGTCCACAACCATGTCTTTTTTGGTCATCACGATCACTCGGGCCGATTGCCCCACAGGGTGGTGGATCATGAAAACGCCCTTAAAATAATAGAAAAGGAAAAGGATCTCTGTGTCATCGATTGCATGTGCCGGATGATCAGCAAAAAATGTGACTCCCCTTTAAAGACATGCATACTGGTTGGACCTGAGGCCCGGCGAAGGAATCAGATCCATCCTGAACAGAGACTGACAATAGATCAGGCAAACCACATCTTAAAGACCTCTTTTGAACATCAACTGATCCATAATGCCATCTTTGTCTTGGGAAACCTGGTTGAGATATGCAATTGCTGCAAATGCTGCTGCCTGCCCATACTGGGCGTGAAAAAAGGATTTGACTCGCTGCTCCCCTCCGGTTTCATGGCTGTAAAATCCAATGGCGCATGTGACATGTGCGGGATCTGCGAAGACATTTGTCCTTTTGACGCCATAATCAACGGCATGATCCATCATGATCGATGCTTCGGATGCGGTCTTTGTGCCTATAAATGTCCTAAAGAGGCCATTGAAATGGTGGAACGGGACCGGATCAGGTTCAGGATGAATCAGCGAAGGGCCTCTTTCCCGGCAGCAAGGACTTTTTAAGGAAACCTTTAGGTTGTGCTTTACCAATGAATCAAAGCTTTCAACCAGGCTATATTTCTCTGTATCAAAATGGGGAACTGCAAAAACGCAGAGATTCGGCCTATCGCATACTGAAATCCTGTTCACTCTGTCCCAGACGCTGCAAAGTCAATCGTCTAAAAGGCGAAAAGGGATTTTGCAGATCCGGTTCGGAACCTGTGATATCAAGCTTCGGACCCCATTTTGGCGAGGAGTCCCCTTTGGTGGGGTCACATGGTTCCGGAACCATCTTCATTACCCACTGCAATCTGGGTTGTGTGTTCTGTCAGAACTATGATATCAGCCATATGGGTGAAGGGAGAGAGATATCATGCAAGGACCTTGCGAAAATCATGCTTTTTTTACAAAAACAGGGCTGTCATAATATCAATTTTGTATCTCCCACCCATGTGGTCCCCCAGATTCTAAATACCCTGATTTTGACTGTGAAAGAGGGATTATCCATTCCCCTGGTTTATAACACCGGTGGGTATGATTGTACCGGGACCATTGAATTATTGGAAGGTGTCTTTGATATCTATATGCCGGATTTCAAATTTTCCGGCAATGTGCAGGGGAAGAGCTATGCACAGGCGCCTGATTATTTTGAATCCGCTTCGGCTGCCATCCTGGAAATGCACCGCCAGGTCGGAGATCTGAAGATTAATTCCCAGGGCATCGCATATAAGGGGATATTGATCCGCCATCTGGTGATGCCTGATCATATCGCAGGCACGGACCGCATCATGAAATTTATCAGCTCAAAATTATCAAAGGATACCTATATCAATATCATGGACCAATACCGGCCCTGCGGGGAAGCGGACCGCTATTCCGAACTCAATCGAAGGATCACAGCTCAGGAATATCAAGAGGCCATTGAGATTGCACACAGTTACGGACTATACCGTCTGGATGAGCGCATCAGACTGTCAGACATCTGATATCGTGTTAATGATAATCATTGGATTGGCCGTACAAAAATTACTTTCTATGGATTTATCAAATTTGACTAAAATAATTTAATTTTTTAAAATATTATATATTACTAATCTATTGATACACAGACAATGATTATCCAACCTTTCACGTCATTGTTTTTCCATATCTGTAATGGATTTTCCAATCAAGCATGTTATATCGCCTGCAATTTTATACATTAAAAAGGAGGTTACGATGCGACGGGTCGCTGCTTTCATTATTCCCTCATTATTATTCTGTATCATCCTAAACCTGAATTTTTTTGTAACAACGCACGCAGATGCCTATCCTTCACGGGCCTTGCTATCAGGGGTTCCCAGATATTATCAAAAAGACATGACCCTTGGCAATGCATGCGGTGGCAGTCCTTTTCCCACCGGCTGCGGGCCTGTAGCCGGGGCAACTATTCTGGCCTGGTGGGAACACCGGGGTGTGGACAATCTGATGCTGGAGGGCCCGGGGGATTGTGAAGCGGATAACCTCCCCCAGCAGACCATTATCGAGTTGGGAACAGGTCAATACATGGACCGGGTTGCCAGTTGCACCGCTGGCACAGCAGTGGATCCCTATAATTTCAAAAGGGGTCTTCAGGATTACCTGGACGATCGCTCACCTTATTCCGGTGTGGATTTTGAGGTTTCAAAGTATAGGATCACCGGAAGCACCTTCGGAGGGGATGCCAGCGGTGATATGGATGATCTTTGGAACATTCTGAGAGAGGAGATCAACCAGGGCCGGCCCATGGTATACCTTTATCGGGCAGACGGGGGTAAAAGAGATGACGGGACATACCAATTCACTGATCATTATGCCACATTGGTGGGGTATGACGGCTCCAACGGGCAGAAGATTCTTATCGTCCAGAACAACTGGTCCGGTGTCCTGGGTTACATAAATACCTATACCAGTGATTATTCTTTCCAGGACAACGAGTACCTTGAGCTCGGGCACTATACCAGTACAGTGCTCAACTACAATCTCTATGCCATCAGGCCGCTGGATCCAATTACCCTCGAATGCCAGTGTTGTTACGGATGGTTTCTGGATGCCGATTTCAACGGAGACTTTACGGAGGAGGATGTGTTCTATCATGATCCTGATTGGGATAATGATGGCGTGGAAGACAATCCGCTTTATGACGGGGATCATTCCTCCTATTTCATGCCCATGCTCGATCTGATGAGGGGCAATAGCACCTGGTCCGAAACGGATGATATCATTAGGCTGTCCAATGATATTTACTCCACCACCGGGATCTGTTTCCTGGCCAGATGGTATGACACGGATGGAGACGGGGTTTATGACACTGTGGACAACTGCCCGGGCGAATCCAACCCCGATCAATCGGACTCGGACGGCGACGGTATCGGTGATGTCTGTGATCTCCCCGATATCAAGACCACACTCAAAAGCATGGTCCTGGATAAGACGTGGTCCGTTGATCGATACCTCATCACCATGAATGTTGAGATAGAAAATCTCGGCACAGAGACATCCCCTGATTTCGAGGTAAAATGGAGCGGTGCAGGTGTGGTTGATGCCGGTTCCTTACCCACATCGCCCTTTCAATTTTCAGTTCCCTATCCCCGGGAAAAAACAGAGATAGTGGCGGGTCTGGATGAGGGAGACCCCCCGGTAGCATTATCCAATAGCTGGCTGGTGGAAAAAACCAAGTATAACGGGCTTGTTGACGGATCTACCTGCGGATTGATCAGCCTGAGCTGTGAAGCTGATGAGCCCGAAGCAATTGATGAATCGAATGAGGGCAATAACCGGGTCACCTACACCCTGGTGGGGAATTGTGAGGGCATTATCTTTGACATGACATTGGGACCGATTTTCGTGGGTATCCCAAAACTGGACGTTGAAATCATACTGGATGCCATCCAGGCCATGCTCCCTGAAATATTGGATATTTTTACCGGGGTTGATACCGGGCCGTGGGTGGTCGAGGATGCCGGCATCATCAATGTTATGAATGATGCGAAATCCTTTCTCACGCTTATTGTGAACGATCCGCAGACCAAACCCTCAGGGAATCAAACAATCCCTCTTGGTATTTATATCCCTTTTGGGGGTTTTCCGAGTTTCGGCATGCCTGTCAATTTTATGAATCTCAACCTGCCGTTCGGGACCGGGGGTATCACGTCTCCCATGAATATGGGAAGTCTGAATGCGCCGATCGGAGCAATGGGAATCAATCAAACCTTTGTTCAGGGTTTTGGTCCATCCTTCAATGTCGGAGGCTTTAATAATGCACTTTCCTACGGAGGTTTAGGTGCACCCTTGAACATAGGAACGATAGGCATGCCCGCCAATTTAGGAAATATAGGAGCTCCAGGAGGGCCTTCAGGATTAAACTTCTCCTTTGGTACACATGTTACGGGTTCCACCTTGGGGGGATTCGGATATAATCAAGCCTCTGGTCTTTTGGGAATCGGGGCATCTTCTTTTAATTTTGGGAGTTTTAATCAGTCATTTGGTTTTACTTCCTATAATATGCCTTTTGGTTTCGGCAATACCGTTTTTACTTTTGGTTTGATTCAATAAACAATACTTTTTCATAGTAAACTGAAAAAGTATTACAATAGACAATGATATTTTTCAATCCTAATTGTCTCCTTTTTTGATTTAACAATACAATCATGAGAATAAATATTTTTTGCCCATTTTTCATTAACATATAAATCGGTTCCTCTATAACTACCTGAATTGCGAATATTGTCTTTTTCTTATATTATTAATTCAATTATAATCATTAAAAAGTATTATAATTTTACATAAAAATATAATTTTCATTTGGATATCTGATATTTTCGGAAAAATTCATTAAATTTTAAATGAGATTGATATCATGCAGCTTCTTCACCATCAATTCATAAAAGTCGCAAAGAAAAATGGCAATAAACCGGCCTTTATCGACTGCACATCCAATAAACGCATCAGTTATTCGAAGGCCTTAATCGCCTCCATTATCCTTGCCCGCAGGTTTATGAGATTCAAAGAAGGGTTCCTGGGGATTATGATACCCTCCTCTGCAGGGTGCGGCCTCTCTGTTATTGCATCCCTCATGAGCGGCAGAACACCTGTTATGATCAATTATTCCACGGGAGCTGCTGATAACGCGGAATATGCACAGAAACACTGTGGTTTTAGAAGCATTGTAACCTCCAGGGCTTTACTGGAAAGAATCCGATGCAGATTGGTCAAAGGAATGGTTTTCATCGAGGATATCATGGAAAGGGTCACTAAGGTGGAAAAGGTGAATGCGGCGGTATTGTCAAAGATGCCGAAAGGGCTCATTCTTAAAACAATGTCCTCCGGGGATGTGGATGATAATGCAACTATCCTTTTTACCAGCGGAAGTGAAAAGGACCCCAAGGCCGTTCAACTGACCCATAAAAATATCAGTTCAAATATCGAGTCCTTTGCCGCGATGTTTGAACTCTCATCTGAAGACAGCATGCTCGCTCAGCTTCCGTTCTTTCATGTTTTCGGACTGACGGTTTGCCTCTGGACACCTATCTATCTGGGAATGACTGAGATCACCTATGCAAATCCCCTTGACTTTAAAGCGGTCTGCGACATCGTAAAAAATGAAAAACCCACCATGATGGTCGGGACCCCGAGTTTTTTCAGGGGGTATCTTAAAAAATCAGAACCCGGGGATTTCAACAGCCTCAGGATTGTGGTGGCGGGTGCGGATAAATGTCCTGATGCCCTGAGGGAGGGATTTAAAGAGAAGCATCACATTACACTTCTCGAGGGTTACGGCACCACTGAGACATCACCCGTGGTTTCTGTTAATACACACACCCATAATAAGCCGGGAAGTATTGGCAGACCATTGCCCGATGTCAAGGTTAAGATAGAGAATTATGAGACCGGAGAGGAGTGCCCGAAGGGTGAAGTGGGAAAAATAATGGTGAAGGGTGATAATGTGATGAAGGGATATTTCGATGATATCGAGGAAACAGCGCTTCATATTCGCCATGGATGGTACGATACCGGCGACATGGGACTCATTGATGAAGATGGTTTTATATGGCACCAGGGAAGGCTGAAGAGATTTGTGAAGATCGGGGGTGAGATGATATCGCTGGTCAAGGTTGAAAATGTGCTGGAGGAGTTACTGCCTGAGGAGGTCTCTTGTGGTGTTGTGGAGGTGCCCGATGCAACCAAAGGTGCAAAGATTGTGGCTGCAGTCACAGAAAGGGTAAACGAAAAGGAGATCCTGAAGCGGATGGCAAAGCATCTGCCCAATATCGCCCTCCCAAAACAGTTCGTTGTGATCGAAGAGTTCCCCAAGATGGGGAGCGGAAAGATCGATTTCCGTGCCATGACCGAAATGGTCCGGGATATGCTCGAAAATAATCCAAGGTGAATTCCCCTATGATATCCCTTGGTCCCGACGCCTCATCCTGATCAAGATAATCCCTGTATCCGCTGTTTTTGAGGTTTCATTAATAAGCTTTCAATGGCACTCACCTTGGTTTCCGCAAGCAGCATATTTGCCAGCCTCTTTGCATCCTTTAATTGGGTCCGGGTTATGATCTCTTTAATCTTCAAAAGATACATGGGCTCCACACTCAGGACCCTGAGACCGATTCCCAACAAGAATGGAATCAGGATCTCCTCATGTGCCATATCCCCGCAAACGGAAACACCTATACCGTTCCTTTGGGCAGCATGCACCACCTTTTTTATTGCCCGTAAAACAGAGGGATGGTAAGGCAGGTAAAATTCGGCAACCTTTTCATTGGTCCTGTCCACGGCAAGCATATACTGGATGAAATCATTCGTACCGATGGAGAAAAAATCCGATTCCCTTGCCAGATCATCGATAATATCGATTACAGAGGGTATTTCCACCATCATACCTATGTCGGGTTTTTCGTTGTATGGGACCCCTGAATGTTCCAGGGTATCCATACAATCATACACAATATCTTTTGCCTCCAGCAACTGGTCAAGGGAGGATATCATCGGAAACATGATCCTAATCCTTGCGTTAATCCCTGCCCGAAGCATCGCACGTAACTGCTGCCTGAAAATATCCTTATTACGCAGGGAGAATCGGATAGAACGCATACCCAGAAACGGATTCTGCTCTTTTTCATTATAAAAATAGGAAAGGACCTTATCTCCCCCAATATCAAGGGTTCTAAGGGTTATCTCCTTTTCCGGCATGCCTTCGATCAATTTTCTATAAACCACAAATTGCTCTTCCTCAGTGGGAAATGTACTTCTGATCAAAAAAGGGAATTCAGTCCGATAAAGGCCCACACCATCCGCATTCAGATCATTGGCCAGTTTCAGGTCGGTCAAAAGATTGATGTTGGCATTCAATTTTATCTCAGTCCCGTCCGCTGTTTTGGTAATTGAACTCATTAACTGCTTTTCTTCCATGAGCTTCAACCGGGCCTCATTGCGGGATTGAAATCGTGATATGATCTCTTCATTGGGATTGATATATATATTACCCAATTCCGCATCCATTAGCACTTTTGTATCCTCGGGTATAGCCAGCAGTTTTGGGACATTGGCTATAATGAGAGGGATACTTAGTGATCTGGCAAGGATTGAAAGATGGGATGTGACACCACCACTGACCAGCACAATCCCTTTTATCCCTTCAGAAGAGAGCTTCAGGATATCAGACGGGAAAAGCTCTTTCGCAATAACAATCCTTCCTTCAAAGCGCCTTGTCATTTTTGAATCGGTCATCAGGTTTTGCACCAGTCTTATGACAAGATCTTTGATATCCTGCACCTTTTCCCTGATATACGGACTGGGACTCTGGGAAAACATGAGGACATATTCCTCTGCAACCTTCTTCACCGCCAGAGGCGGATTTTCACCTGCTGTGATCAATTGCCTCATTTTTCCCACAAATCCTTTGTCCTTGAGCACCATCAAATGGGCTGCAAAAATCAGGGATGCCACATCGGAGAGCTTCTCCTCGACCGCCTGCTGCAAATTTTCCAGTTGATTTTCGCTCTGTGTCAGGGCATTGTTAAAATCATCCAAGGTATATGATTTGTCAAAGTCCTTTTCGAGCAATAATTCAAAGGATCTTTCATTGTCCAGCAAGATTACCTCTGAACAGGCGAAACCTTCTGAAGCCGCCTTGCCCTTAATAAATCTAAAGTCCTCCAAACCCTCAACATCCATCACCTTCCCGATTTTGGAATCCAATTGCATCAGGAGCTTGGCATTCTCCACAATCGTCCCCAGTTGAGATGCCACTGCCCGCATGGCGAGGACATCCTGTTCCGTGAAACAGACCTTTTTCTCCCTCTGTACTATCAAAACGCCTATTTTGGAAATCCCCCGTAAAATAGGGACAGCTAAAAAGGCCTCGTATCGCTCCTCAAATATCCCAGGAAAAAATTTATATCTGGGATGATCACTGCCCACCTTTTCACAGATGGTTTGGGGCTCTTTCAATGCGAAACCTGCGATTCCTTCACCCAGTTTTAACCTTATCTTATTGACGGAACCGGGATGAAGCCCCTTTGTGGCCTTCAGGATCAACTCCTGGCTTGTTTCGTCAAATAGATATATGGAGCATACATCGGCACTCAGATGTTCTGCTACCAGATCCACGATCTTTTGAAGCATAGTATCGATACTGATACTCTTCGAAAAGATACCGCTCATTTCCCCGATGTCGCATAACAATTTTACATGATCCATCAACAAAGCCCTCAAATGATCGGTTATGAATGGTTTAAAACCATAAATCAATTGATTCGAAAAAATCACTTATGAACAAATCACGACGAACATATTAGACTAATCCGAAGGATTATCACCCTCAACGATGATCGTTCAACACATGACCTGCATCTGCAGTCATTCTTTATATCATGATTATTAAAATCATAGAAATCCATATCTTATTCCCAGAGCTCATGAAGTCTTGAAAAGATATTAGCAAGGCTGAGCACATCCTGTCTATTATGCTCGATAATAGGAATAATGGGCCCTATATTCCGGGTCTTCAAATATTCCGTATAGAATTCCGGCACCAAAGCACTTGGCACATCGTCTTTTCTGTTCAATCCAAAAAGATATTTCTCCAATGTAGTCAAACGGCAATTCGGAAGATCCTTTTTCCATGCGCGCCTTGAGAAAGGCAAGACATCAATATGCGGCATTTCCATATCACCGATGACTCTATGAAATGCCAAACGTTCCCTAATATAAGGAATATCAAATGTCCGACCATTAAATGTGATAAAAATGGTATCCTGATGAATGTGTGAGAGAAAACCTTGAAGGACCGCTGGCTCCTCATGTGTATTGCGAGTGAAATATTGATGAACATTAATCTTGGATCCGGATATGATGGCAAACCCGATCAGGATGATCGGTCTCTTGAAAATTCCCTGCGTTTCAATATCAAGGACCAGAAAATGATTCTTATCATGAAGGCCTGAACAAAAGATGACATATGGATGAGATTTGGGAAACCAGCGCTCAATCCATTTGATAAGATGGTAGAGATCACAGCGATTAAAAATCTCTAAAAAACCTTTCGCCTCTGTTTTGAAACGGGGATGCCCGGTCAAATCCTCAATGGTTTGATATCCGCTCTCCTTAAGAAATAATTCAGTGGCTTCCCCGATACCGGAAATCAGTTTCAGGTCCGAAAGGATCTTTTCTTTGATATAATCAGGCTGAATGGTTTTTAGTTGGTATTGAAACTCTGTTTCAATATGATAATAAGTGCCCCTGTCGTTTTCAACAATCCGGCCGGGAATTACCTGCGTCAAATTTTTCCCCTGATATTCCTCCAGTAACCTCAGCTTTAATTGCAGCGCCTCTTGATATTCATAAAATACCGTATCGATATTATCTTTTAAATCTTCCATCATCCTGCATGCCATTCAATCTATGAATGTTTTCCTCAAGCCATCCTATCCGCTCCCTTTTTCTTTCATCAAATTCCGGGACATAGGGCTTGATGTCCAAAAGAAATGTGCCATCGATGATATCCAGATCCTGGATGAAAAGCATATTGCCATCAACTCTTATCAGTCGTACAACAGACAAACCTATCGGATTGGGCCGGGCCGGTGCCCTGGTTGAAAATACCCCATGAGGGCTTTTGTCCAAAAAAGGCCTGACTGTCAGAGAGGGCTTGTGACACAAATGAAAGTGATATATCAAAAAAATATGGGAAAATCCTTCCAGATCTTTAAGCCCTTCAACGTATTCGGGAAAAATCTCAATCCTTCCATCTATTCCCTTGGCCCCTGCTGCCTGTATGGGGGTTCCCGAAGGTTCTCTGAATGGAGAATGAATAATTCCGATAGGACGATAAATGATTTTCTTCATGATATCTTCACCTGATAAACCCTTTTAAAAATCGAATCAAGGATATAATCGATTTATTATAATATACAAGATATTTTCCTTAATTGGAAAAACAAAAATCCAACAGAATAATGAACAGGGATATTTACATGATATCACATCACATTTTTTCTCAACAATACGGTTATAATTATTTCCAAACAATAAAAGCATGCTTTAGATTTTTAATGCAATATGATCTTATACAATGAGCCAAAGCCCCAGCGAAACAAAGGAACAGCGAAGCAATCCCTTTTGATTGCTTCGTGCTTCGCCCTCGCAATTATAAATAAAACATCCCGGCACTGTTGACATACTTTTGGCATTCATTATGATATAGAATCAGATCAGATTTTTTTAGGTGAGGGGTATATGCCTTGAGGTGCTTGTGGAAAAAAAATTGATAATCCTTAATTTCAAGAATATATTGACAATCTGACTATTTCGAGAAAAAAATGGAAATCAAGATTCTCTTTAACACTGAAGCTATCACGAAAGAACTTGCGGTCGGCTGGGGGTTTTCGGCACTGGTTGACGGACGTATTTTATTCGACACTGGAGAGAATGGGAACGCCATACTCAACAATATAAACAGGATGAAGATCGACATCTCCAGAATAGAATCCGTATTTATTTCTCACAATCACTGGGACCATACCGGGGGATTATGGGAGATTTTAAAACATAGAGGGGGAATGATTGTCTATGCATTGTCTCATTTTGGACACGAATTTGAGACAAAAGTGAAACATTTGGGAGGCCGATTTGTGGACTCCGGAAATCTCCTTGAAATATCAAAAGATATATACTTAACCGGAGAAATACCCGGTTTTTACCATGGTATTTTCATGCCCGAACAATCTCTCGCCATAAAGACGGAAAATGGTATTAGTGTAATCACAGGGTGTGCCCATCCTGGGATTTTGAAGATCTTGGAAAGGGTGAAGAAACAGCTTCATATCAATCGATTTCATCTGGTATTGGGTGGATTTCATTTAAAGAATCAAGATCCTGGGGAAATAAGGATGATCGTTCAGAAATTCAAAGAGATGAATTGTGAAAAAGTGGGTCCGACCCATTGTTCGGGTATGAATGCCGAAGCCTTTTTCAAAGAGGTCTATCAGGAAAGATGCATCTCCATAAAGGTGGGACAAACCCTTCACATTTAGGAAAATATAACTATAGTCGTGAGACTGAAAAAGTCATAACCTTTTCTATTCGATGCTCTCCGGTCAGCGCCATAATCAATCGATCAAGTCCCATTGCAATGCCTGTGCAGGGGGGCAAAAGGCCCTTTTCCAAGACCTGAAGGAATTTATGGTCCAAAGGATATGCATCCTTCCCCATCTTCCTGCGACGCTCCTGGGCCGCAAAAAAACGTTCCTTCTGTTCTCTGGGATCAGTAAGCTCTGTAAATGCATTTGAAACCTCCAGGCCATCCAGATAAAGCTCAAATCTCTCGCACCTGAGCGGATCATCGGATTTGAGCCGGGCCAGACTTGCCAGAGGCGCAGGAAAATCATAAATAATGACAGCGGGTTCTGAACCTATTTGGGGTTCCACCTTTTCAATGAAGTCCAAAAAGAATCTTTCCTCGTCCCAGTTCTCTGAAGGAATCCACCCGGCATATGTATCGAAAAGGTTATCGATGGTATACTTTGGGAAGGGGTCATGACCAAGATTCAAATAATTGATGCCTTGCTTACTCAGCACTTCGACTAATTCCCTGATCAGGGCTTCTACCTCTCCCATTAAGTAAAGGTAATCTTCATCTGTATGATACCATTCCAGAATGCTGAATTCAGGATTATGAAGTCCACCCTCCTCGCCTTTCCTGAATGCCTTTGTGAACTGGAATATCCTCTTCATACCCATGCCCAGGAGCCTTTTCATATGTAGTTCAGGAGAGGTCGCAAGATACATCTGTTTCTCCGTTGCAATGGCTTCAATATGGGGATCGATACCCGGGCAGGGCACCAGAATAGGGGTCTCAACCTCCATATATCCTCGATTAATGAAAAAACATCTGATCTGCTGATATAAATGATGTCTGAGAATGATATTTTTTATGAGGATTTGGCTTTCTTGATATGCCTGTGTATGAGGTTTGATCATCGGGGGGTTGTCACTTCTTTGCCCGTTCAACATAAGCACCGGTTCTTGTATCCACCACAATCCAGTCCCCCTCGTTGATGAAAAACGGTACCTGGATCTTCGCACCGGTTTGCATGATTGCCGGCTTGCTCCCTCCGGAAGCCGTATCTCCTTTAACACCGGGTTCCGTTTCTGTCACCTGAAGCTCGACAAAATTGGGTAAATTGATACCTATGGGCTGTCCCTTAAATAATAGGATCTCCACCTCCAGATTTTCAACCAGATAGTCTTTGGACTCCCCTGCCTGATTTTCATCCATGGCAATCTGTTCATAGGTTTCTGTGTTCATAAAGTGGTATATACTGTCCATACTATAAAGAAATTGCATGGGATGTGACTCAAGGGAGGCCGGTTCTATCTTTTCACCCGATCGAAATGTCCTGTCCAATACATTTCCTGTGATCATATTCTTGAGCCTCGTCCTTGTAAAGGCAACGCCCTTTCCGGGTTTTACAAACTGGAAGTCAATAACCAAATAGGGATCCCCATCTATTTGTATTTTCAAGTTTTTTCTGATATCCGATGTTTCATACATGCTTCGATCTCCATTAAAACCACTTTAAGTCAAAGGTTTATATGCTCTCATTCAGAGGAGTGTCAGAAGGCCCGAAAAAGGCTCAATTGAGCGATTCTAATTGCTCTTTGGCCATCCCTGCCTGCTCAGATTTTGGATAATGCTGGATCAAGTGTTTTAAAATGATCCCGGCTTCGTCCTTCTTGTTCAATTTCAAGAATGAAAGCGCCTGTTTGAAAAGGGCAGGAGGCACCTTATCCCCAGAGGGATAATCATTTTTCACCTTTTCGTACTCCATGATGGCCTCTTCGAACTGATTCTTCCTATAAAAACATTCACCGATCCAGAACCTGGCATTGTCGGAAAATTTTCCCTTTGGGAACTTTTCGAGAAAGGTTGTCAAAAGCTCCTGTGCTTTATCAAATTCGCCTTTTTTGAATGCATTATAAGCTAAATCATAAAGGGCCTCTTCATCCAGTTCCTCAGGAGGCTCAGTCTGAGAAATCATATTCGATTTAAACTTCTGAAAATCCTTTAATTCTTTGGAGATCTGCTGAATCCTCTCTTGCATTGCTTCGAATTTCATTGAGAGTCCTTCATTTCCCCTTTCAGAATCATCTATTGATCGGTTGACCAGTTGACGATAATCCTCGATTCTTGCCTCCAAGGTTAAAAGCTGCTCGTGATCATGATTGATTCGAACTTCCAGATCTGCCATTTGGTTTAGAAAATTTTGTAGCTTGACCTCAAATTTTGCAAGCTCCTTGGTAGAATCTTCCAGTTTTTCCAGTTTCTGCTCTTGTCTTAAAATCCTCTGGTTAACAAAAATCATATCTTGAGTCGTGGCACAACCCAAAAACAAAAAACCGGAAA